>JAVHRH010000001.1:0-1295 GCA_036171555.1 Parcubacteria group bacterium
CTATTTACAAACTGCAAAATAAGTTGGATATTTACGATACCATAAACGCCATTGATCTTTTGCGGGTTGAAATACCTCATAAAGAAGTTGAAGAAACGATTGAAAAATACAAGGACAAGTACCGACAAATTCGCGGCGGCCAGCCGGAACAGCGGGGAACCTAAAATATAGATGAGAGAAAGTTCGGATTTTGTTCAAGACAGACAGCTAATAGAAAAGAGTTATTAAAAGCGTATCCGAAACAATAGTTTATTTAATTGGTGAATCATATGGATATAAGAACAAAAAAATTAGCTCAATTGGTTGTTAGATATTCTGTTTTTGTTAAGCGCGGGGAAAGCGTGATTATTTCCGGCAGCACGGAAGCAGAAGAACTTATTAAAGCTTTATACAAAGAAATAATTAAAGCCGGCGGATACCCGATTTTAAGATTATCGTTGCCCGGCCTGACCTATTTTTTCTATAAATACGCGCAAAAACATCAACTTGAAAAATTTCCTGATGATTTTGAATACGCGGTTAAAAATTCCAACAAATACATTGGCATTGACACAGAGTCCAACACCAGAGAACTGACGAATTGTTCATCAGAAAAAATTGCCACACGTGCAAAAACAGTTCATTCAATTATTGAATATATTACCAATTCCAAGCCTTTAATGCATAGAGTGACCGTTGGATTCCCATGCCAAGCCTTAGCTCAAGAAGCAGAAATGTCTTTAGGAGAATACGAAGATTTTGTTTTTAATGCCTGTTTACAAGACTGGAAAAAGAATGGCAGACAAATGGATAAAATTTTGAAAAAATTTGAAGAAGGAAGCGAGGTTTGGCTTATAGGTAAGGGAGTTGATTTAAAAATGAAAGTTCATGGGAAAAAGGCGGGAGCGGACAAGGGAGAAGAAAATATGCCCGGAGGAGAAATATTTATGGCGCCATTTAGAACCAGTCTTAACGGTTGGATAAAGTTTGATTATCCTGCTATACGCGATGGGAAAGAAGTATCTGATATAGAATTAATCTTTAAAGACGGGAAAGTCGTGGAATCAAAAGCCTCGAAAAATTCAGATCATTTAAAGAAAATGCTATCAATTGATGAGAACGCCAGATTTGTGGGCGAGTTTGGCATTGGCTGTAATAAAAAAATCAATAAATATACAAACAATTTACTTTTTGATGAAAAAATTGGAGGCACCATTCATTTGGCTTTAGGGGCGGCCTATAAGGAAAATGGGGGCGGTAACGATTCGGCTTTGCATTGGGATATTGTTAAAAGCATGAAAAAAGCCAAAATCGTT
>JAVHRH010000002.1:0-1247 GCA_036171555.1 Parcubacteria group bacterium
AAGACACATTCTGCTCCCGCATTATGAAATGCGATATGGAAACCACCAATTCCAGCAAATAAATCTATAAATCGCAAATTATCGTTTCCTTTTTTGTTTTTTGGCGAATCTTGACTCAAACCTTTTTCATAAAAATATGCTTGGTTGGCATCAACGAGCAAATCAAACAAAGAAGATTGAGAACCCTCGGCAACATATTCTGTATTTGTCAGTTCCGTTTTTTTGATTTCGCCGAGTATGCTATGTACTCCGTTTTTCGCAATAATAAGAAAATCAATAACATTGATACCCATTAATTGTCCCGCCTCGATTATTCTTTTAGCCACCTGCTTGTCCTGTTCGCTTGGGCTTGGATCGCCAGAGGGATGATTATGAACAAGTATCACAGCCGCGGCGTGCATTTCCAATCCAGGAGCAAAAATTTCTCGCGGATGAATAATACTTTTATCCAATGTCCCAATTGAGATTATTTCTTTTTTTAGCAAAGCATTGCGTGCGTTTAAATAAAGACAAACCAAATGTTCTTGCTTTTTGTCTTTTAAATCTGAAACAAGTGAAATGGCGTCTTGAGCCGATAAAATTAAATTATCCAAAGCATTTTGTTTATCAAAAATTCTCCTAGTCAATGCAAGCGCGGATGAAATTTGTAATGCTTTTGCTTGCCCGATCCCTGAAATTTGCATCAAATCATCAACTGAAGCATTTAAAAAACCATCTCCAAATTTTTTAAGAATATTTTGTGATAATACCTTTACGTTTGTTCCTTTAATTCCACTACCAAGCAAAATGGCCAAAAGCTCGCTATCGGTCAGCGCATCGGGACCTTTTTCCAGAAACTTTTCTCTGGGGCGATCAAATTTTGGAATATCTTTTAATTTTGCCATAGTATTATTTCAACAGATCATCAATGCTAACATTCAGCGCATTGGCGATACTTTTCAAAGTTTCCACACGCGGATTAGAAGTTACCCCCGATTCAATTTTGATAATCGTGTTGTAGGTAACATCGGCTATTTTGGATAGCTTATCTTGTGAAATTCCGAGCTTCGCTCGGTATTTCTTGATATTTCCAGCAATTGTTGATTTTGTAGACATCTAGTAGTTGTTTACTATCCTTTTGTAAGGTAGTATAATATAAGCATGATCAAATCGCATATGTACAATATACCAAATTTTTATTCTTTTCTCAATAGTCCCGCCGAAAATCCCGCCCCGAATTCCCCCAAAACAAAAAGAGGAGCAAATGG
>JAVHRH010000003.1:0-1237 GCA_036171555.1 Parcubacteria group bacterium
CTCTTTTTATGTTTTCGCCAATCGTTGCCATAGTTTCAATACTTTGATATCATTATTTGTGGTATACTTCAAGTACAATACTATGATAGCAAAAATTGTAAGTATTCTCAATACGGCGAAGCAAAACCAAAAATTTCCTTTCCATTTTTTGTCGGCTCCCCCCACACCCCCCGCCGAAGAAAAGAAGAAAGGTAAGGAAAATTTTTGGGTTTTGCCCGCGCGAGTCCGCGAGCGCGGTCGAGGCGCATTGGTTCGCTTCACCACGCAATCGGAGCGTACAATGCAGTTTCAAGCCACCACGCGCTCCGCGCGTGCGAAGTCAGGGGTTCTGCTCGAAATGGGTTCTAACTTTTTCAAACAAACACCACCAAGGAAAATTTTCAGTTCTTTATGAAAAAATATTTCTGGATACTTTTAGCTCTGCTAGCGGTTTCTTTTATTATTCTCGCCGTTTATATCCACTTTCACGGCGTTTTGCGCGAGGATGTTTTATTGTCGCAAGATCTGCAATCGGAAGGTGATACGGCAGCGCGTCAAACCTTAATCCACCAAGCATTTTTGGCGATAAGCGTTCTTGGCCAGCCGCTTTATGCGGCGATTTTAATTTTTACATCGGCGCTAGCACTAACTCTATACCGCTACCTTCGCGAAGCGATTTTTGTTCTTTTGACTTCAGTAGCAATCGGGTTGAACGCCGTTTTAAAGATAATTATAAACCGGCCGCGGCCAACCGCCAGCTTTGTGCAAATTTTAGCCGTCGAGGCCGACAAGAGTTTTCCTAGCGGCCACGTGGTTTTTTACACTATATTTTTTGGCCTTTTGTTTACGATGATGTTTTTTACTAAGAGAATCACCACGGCAGTCAGGTATATTGTTCAGGCTATTTCTATTTTTCTAATCGTTTTGATTTCTTTTTCCAGAGTCTATCTTGGTGTTCACTGGGTCACCGACACCATCGGCGGCTACTTCTTCGGCGGAATCTGTCTTTTGATTCTATTGTATTTCTATCTCGATCCCACAATAAATAAAAAATAATAAGTCCTCCCTCCTTAAATTCTGAAATTATTTGCCACTTATGTCCGATCGGACATAAGTGGCATGTGAGATTTATATAGAATTCAGCCTTGAATACAAATTATTGACTTAATTTGAAAAATTTACTATAATCTCATCAAACTGCACCTTAGAGCCTGTCTAATAACTACATCCGATAGCTGTAAACGGCTCATTTTGGCTA
>JAVHRH010000004.1:0-1204 GCA_036171555.1 Parcubacteria group bacterium
ATCTGATATAGGTTTATGTTTCTAAAGTTAAAAAACAGAATTGAAGTTGAACTTGCTGATTATGTTCGCAGCATAGATAAGCTTTACTCGCTAAAAAAAATCTCTCCGGTTCTATCCGGGCATATTAAGGACTTTATATCCAGAAAAGGCAAACGCATCCGCCCCATTTTTTTCCTGATAGGCTATTTGAGCTTTGCCAAAAAACCCGCGCCCGGATTATACCGTAGCGCCATAGCCATAGAACTCCTGCATGACTTTTTTCTCGTCCACGACGATATTATAGATAAATCCGAACTGCGCCGAGGCAAACCGGCCATGCATACGATGCTGAATAATTATCTTAAAAAATACAAAAATATCAAATTCAACGGACAGGACTTAGCCATTGTCATCGGGGATGTTATGTATGCCATGGCAATGCAATCATTTTTAGCCATTAAAGAAGATGGGAAGCGTAAAGAGGAGGCCTTTAAAATATTTATTGACGCCGTTCTGCGCACCGGAAGCGGCGAATTTATTGAGCTGTTGGCAGGAATAAAAAACATAGAGAAAATAACCAAGCCGGATATCTACAGAATATACGATTTGAAAACCGGTAATTATACTTTCGCCTCTCCCCTGACAATAGGAGCAACGCTGGCCGGGGCAAAAACAAATGACATCAAAAAACTTTTTGAATATGGCCTATATCTGGGAAGATCATTCCAGATAAAAGATGATATTATCGGGTTGTTCGGAGAAGAAAAAAAAATCGGCAAACCCATTCTTTCGGACTTGCAAGAAGCTAAAAAGACAATCCTTATCTGGTATGCCTATCGCCACGCAGACCAAAAAGGAAAACTGACCATAAAGAAAATATTTTCTAAAAATAAGGTAAACGGAATGGATTTATTAAAAATGCGGCGGCTCGTATCAGAAACCGGATCCCTGTCATACGCAAAAAAAGAAATATCAACTTGCGTGAATATGGCGCAGAACCGCCTTGCCTCTGTAAAAATACCTCTTCAATACAAAAAAATACTCTTGGATTATTCCCAGGGCCTCCTAAACGATAATTAAAAGAGCAGGTTATCGTTTCCTAATCTTAAATAGTTTAGAAATCGTCATTGACGATAAAAATAATAAAATCAAAAGAATAAACGGCCAATCTCCGAGATAACTGTATAAAGTGTTTTTCGGAGATTTTTTATATTTCATATCTTTA
>JAVHRH010000005.1:0-2921 GCA_036171555.1 Parcubacteria group bacterium
TTGGTTTTAAATTTAATCGCGAATAACCCGCCTAAAAAAGTGGAGAAAAAAGTGGCGATAGAAAATAGGATTGTTTCCATGTTAACGATTCATAAACTATTACTTTAGGATACATGAAAGCGCAGACAATAGAAATAACCAGGGTAATCACGATTAAAACGGCGAAGTCAAAAGGCAAACGCGATAAGTCGCCGGTTACCAGCAAAGAACGCAGACCGTTAACCATGTAGCTTAAAGGATTGACGCTGGCCACCATTTGCAGCCAGGTCGGCATAATTTCAATCGGGTAAATGGCGTTAGAAGCGAAAAAAAGAGGCAAGGTAATTACTTGTCCTATGCCCATAAAACGTTCTCTGGTTTTGACGATGGCGGCGATAATCATGGAAAAACCGGAAAATAAGCTGGCTCCCAGGATAATAATTGAAATCACGCCAAGAATTGAGAAAAAGGTTAATCTTAAATGAATCTGCAGGATAAAAGCGAAAAGAAAGACAACAATTGCTTGAATTAAAGCGCGAACGCTAGCCGAAATCATTTTTCCTGCGACCAAAGCCAGTCTTGACGTCGGAGTTACCAGAATTTTTTGGAGTAGTCCCATATCGCGTTCCCAAATAATCGACAACCCGTAGAATATCGCCACAAAGGTAATGGATTGAGTTAAAATGCCCGGGGTAATAAATTGCAGATAAGTAAAACCTTCAATCGGTATGGCCTTGACCCGGCTCATCGCTTCCCCGAAAATGCCCAGCCATAAAATGGGCTGAATAGTTCGGGTGATAATTTCAGTCGGGTCGTGAATCAGTTTCCTGATTTCCATCTCAGCCATGGCATAGGATTTGACGAAAAATTGCGAAAGATAATTTAGCATATTTTTTACCCTGGGAGGCTAACCCAAGCGGCGCTGATTTTGTCTGGTTCTTTTTATCTCGTGAAAATTGCCGTTTTCCGGCAGATGGTTTCCGGTAAAAAAAATAAAAACATCTTCCAGGGTGGCTGATTTTCGGCCGGTTTTTTCTTTAAGCTCGGAGACCGTACCAATAGCCGCGATTTTACCGTTATTCATAATCGCCACTTTGTCGCAGACCGCCTCGGCTTCTTCCATGTTATGAGTGGAAAAGAAAATGGTCGTGCCGAATTTATTTCTTAGCTCCTTCAGATGTTCCCAGACATTATTTTTGGCTACCGGATCCAGCCCCACGGTGGGTTCGTCCAGAAAAAGAACGTGTGGACGATGGATCATCGCCTGTCCTATTTCTAATTTGCGGATCATGCCGCCGGAAAATGTTCTGACTAATGAATTTGCGTATTTTTCCAGATTAAGAAAATTCAGGGTTTCCTGAATGCGCGCCTGGCGCTCTTTGGCCGGAACATCATAAAGACGGGCCATCAGGGTTAGATTCTCCCAGGTTGTCAGAGAACCGTCAATTGAAATCATTTGCGGCACATAACCAATGGCCTTTCTTACTTCGCCCGGCTTAAGGATTAGGCTATTCTTGTCGATAAAGGCTTCGCCCTCCGTCGGTTTCAATAAAGTAATCAACATCTTAATCAGGGTTGTTTTGCCGGCGCCATTGGGACCTAAAAAAGCGAAAATATCTCCTTTTTTAACATTAAAGGAGATATTATCAACGGCCGTAAAATCGTTAAAGCGCTTAGTCAGATTTTCAACTGTAATAATATTATCTGTCATCATTTAAAAAGCCGCCGGTAAAGACGGACTTGTTTTAAGCTTAACTTATTCTCGGCAGCAATCCAATATTTTATTTACTATTTTGCCAAGTTTAACAAAAACAGAAACCTTTTGGCCTTTGGCCAATGTGATTTCGCTGTCGTCCGCTTCTTCCTGTTTAACGTCCGTCACATCAATCAGATTAAGATTCAATCCCCAGAACATATTCCAAAGCGCTTGGGCATTATTGAACAAATCGGTCGCCTCGTCTTTTTTATTGTCGTGTAATAGTTTAGTACCAACTTCCATTAATCTCATTGAGGAAGATAACAGATGCTTTGAAATGCACCAAATTTCGCCTTCGGGATTTTTCACAATTTCAGCCAGATACTTTTTTCGCATTTCTCTCACTTCGTTCAAAAGTTCCAGATATTTTTCTTTGCCTGTTTTTCCGTAAGTGAAATAAAGATGCTCTTCGATCGCAATCAGATTCATAACGGCCACTCCCAAATCCTCTTTGGAAGACAAGTCAACCTTGCCTTCTTCTTTAAAACTTTCAACTTTATTTAATAAATTTTTGATGTTTTCTGTATCCATAATTTTTTTAATTACTACCTACAAAATTTAACATAGATGATAAAACTCGCGAAAAGAAGCGGTAAAATCGGCAGAACAATTTTTTGATAAGGGAACAAAGCCTTGCCTCCTCTGTTTTTCCTGACAAGTTTCTCAATTAAAACCATTATTGCTGTCAAAATAATGCCCAAGCCAACGCCAAAAATCAAATTGTTGATGCCCAAAATAGTTTTACTGTAGGCGGTAATGATTTTTGCCTGATATAAAGGAAGAAAGGTTAAGACCAAATAAAGAATTAAAATGAAAATTAAAGCTAAGAGCGGTTTTTTTTCTTTTTTACGAAAAAGCCACTGGTTTGTCCAATAAGATAAAGCCAGGATAAAGGCACCGATCCAAAGACCGGAAATGGCATCATCAACCCGTAACCAACGGGATAATCCCAGGCAAACCGCTACGCCGACAGTACAAATAGGACACATAAATTATTATATTTCTCCGATTACCAATATTATGTTTTATATCATACCATGAAATACCGATAACTTAAAAGCGCCTTATGGCGCTTTTCTAAGAATAATTACTTAAATAAACTTTTTAATTATCTTTTCTCGGCAATGGTAATCCCCCATTTTTTCATGCAGGCATCATGTTCGACCGAATCGCCGCAAGCCCCGGT
>JAVHRH010000005.1:2931-5795 GCA_036171555.1 Parcubacteria group bacterium
CAAGCCCCGTTTTCTTTATGCCATTTAGTGTGTTCGGCCAAAGTCACCACCAAGCCCTTTTTTGTTTTTTCTTTTTTAATCATATAGCGAGTTTTTACGTAGTAAAAACGAAGATGGAGAAGAGATCTATCTCTTCGACTAAGGCAATTGGCAACCGGTTTTTTGAGCCAATTCGTCAAGCGAGAGCAAACCAATTTGCCGCACATCAGCACTAAACACCCAAGTCGGGTAACTTTCAACTTGAGCATTATTGCAAACCGGCAATTGGCTTTGACCGTCAGGCGTCGAACATTCCACGTAGGGCAATAATTTTACTGATTTGCCGAATAATTTTTTTTGATCTTGGCAACGCGAACACCAGGAAGCGCCGTAGAATTTAGCTCCTTTTTGCGATATACATTGAGCAAAAGCATCCAGCTTGCCGGGAGTTTTTTGGTAGCGCCAAATAAAAAAACCGGCCGTAATAACGACGGCTACGCCGATAATTATTAAAATAATAGGACGGGTCTTCATCGAGCAAGTTTTTTATGAAATAAAAAACGCAGATGAAAAAGAGACGAAGTCTCTTTGACTAAACCGGTTTATCTTCCTTTATACTTAGGATGGACAGCTTTTTTTCTGCCGCCGCCTTTACGGCGGTGTTTCATTTTGAACTCTCGGCTGAGTTTAGCTTGCCTATTGTGAGTTTTACTTTTGTGATTTTGCATAATCGAAAAGAGATAAGTCGAAGAGGGCTTCTCCCTCTTCTTCAGCTGCGCTTTCGTTTTACGAAAGCTTGCTCTTTGACTAATTATTTCTTATTAATATTCTTTTTTTCTTCGGCCAACAAAGAAGTTAACCACATGATAAAAGGTCTTCTGAGATCATCTATTGACCAGTTATCAGTTTTAAAAAGCGAGGTTTTTTCTATCCTGAAACGAGAAAGCAAGGACGTTGTCGCCTGCATGCCTAAAGGAGACAATCTGTTATGCTCTGCCAAAAACTGCTCTTTATTCAAGTGCGGGTCTATAAATTTTTGGACTTTTTTAAATCTTCGTAACATATATATACAATACACTTATTATAATCAAAAAACAAGCCCGAGAACGGGCTTGTTTTTTTTGATCTATCTGATCAGTCCTTATATTTTAGTTACGTTGGTCGCGTTGGGTCCTTTAGGAGAATCGGCTTTTTCAAAAGACACTCTGTCACCTACTTTCAATTCTTCAAATGTGACGCCTTTCAATTCATTGCCGTGAAAGAATAAATCTTTCTCTTCGCCGTCAACGGTAATGAATCCGAATCCTTTACCCGTAATCAAGGTTTTGATTGTTCCTTCCATGATTTTAAAGTTAAATTAATTAATTTAGCTCCTGAATAAACTCGACTAGCTTTTTATTAGGCACTATCTCACGCAATAATCCTAGCATTTAAGCGATAATATGTCAATGACCTTCGTCCGACTTGGGCGGACGAAGGTGAAGATGAAGCTTTAGCTTCATCGCCTACCATTTGCAAGAAATAGGTATTTCGCTGCCCAAAGCATGCCTTCATCAGCCACATAATGAAATTTCTTATATAAACTGCCGTCTGAATTGAATAATTCAAGAAATGTCTTGTTTTCTTCAATCTGCTTTTTGTAAACCGCAAGATAATTATGTAACAAATCTTTTCTATTGAATTTTTTCAGCACATCCAAATAGCATAAACCGATATTCATCCAAAGAGAATCACTCTGATAGCTTTTAAGAATTAAATTGATTGGGAAAACTACCTCATTTTTCACTTCCTTATTCCCATACTTCAACGGCATTGGTTGATCAAGCCCCGCCTTTTTTATGGACAGAACCGCTTCATCCAGCATGCTTTCGTCTTTGATAATGTCGCACCAAAACGGGAAAACTTGAGCATCACCAGCTATGTAGTTCCTCCCGGACAAATCGTCCAAAAAATAATTGCCTGTCCAAAAGTGTTTTTTAATGTTCTCCTTGAGATTAATCTCTGCAAACGGATTAAACAAATTCATTTTTATTAATTCATCTGACAAAAGAGCTAGCATACAATTATTATAACAAGAGCTGTTTACGACAGTATTATCCCCTATTTCAGAAAATCTTTTATTTTTTTCACTAAACCGGTTAGTTTATCAAAAACTAAATCATAATAAACTTCCGTTTGCTTTCTGATGAAATTCTCATATCGGGCCAATAAATCATAACTTTCTGACAAACGGATGCTCATCAAAAGCAATGGCAAACTGTCGGGGCTGTAATTGAAAACGTGCAACGGCTGGCCTTTTGGAGTCAGGCAGGTGGTCAGAATATTATTGGCATCAAAAATATTTAGCACATAGTCTAATGTTTTTGAAACCTCTTCTTTATAGCCAAGATAGATTAAGGCCTCTACGCAAATCGCAAAATCCCTGATCCAAAACTGGCGAAAATGGCCCGTACTTGTTAAAAAATACCGGCCGTTCCAGCAGTTTTTAACAATCTCTCTGCAGATCGATTCCGCATCGCCGTTTATTTGATTAAACCCGTATTTATTAACCTTTCTGGCTCTTTTAAAAACACGGCAAGCTTCTTGAAGATGCAGTAGATTTAACATATTTATTCTTCTTCCGGCCCTATTTCCTTTTTTATTTCTTCAAATTCATTTTCAATTTCCTTTAAGCGCCCCTTACTCTCTTTAATTAAAAAAACCGCTTCTTTTACCTTTCTTAATCCTTCTTCAACATCAATCTCCTCTTGATCGTCAAACCACTCGGTAATTTCAGAAAGCCTTTTAAGGCTGCTGTTTAAATTTTTTGCATCTGATTTTTCTTTTGCCATAACTTTATTGTTTTTTTATATTTTTTACTTCAGAAAAGATTATACCATCTATAA
>JAVHRH010000006.1:0-5537 GCA_036171555.1 Parcubacteria group bacterium
GGGTAAACGAATCCTC
Source organism: Parcubacteria group bacterium (assembly GCA_036171555.1). GTDB lineage: Bacteria > Patescibacteriota > Minisyncoccia > Minisyncoccales > JAVHRH01 > JAVHRH01. The sequence continues at coordinate 17 of JAVHRH010000006.1, forward strand.
GTCAGGGGACTGAAACCATAGCCAAACCCGACTTTCATTCTTTCCACCGAAACTCTGACCACTTTCTCCGCAATATCCACCACAATGACGGTTACCACAAAAATCAAAGCAGCTACAATAACGTTCGGTAAATAATCTAAAACGCTCTTTAAAAATCCGGCAAATTGAACAAGCCCCATAATTTCTACGGCTGCTAAAAGGAAAACGATGACCAAAATCCATTTAACAATTGCTCCTAAAAATGCCGAGGTATCCACTTTTATGCCTGATTTTTCCAAAGATTCATCCCAGCTGCCTTTTTCGGCAATCTCATTGAATTTTAATTTCTTTAAAATTCCGGTGATTAATCTGCCGACGCCGACGGCAATAAACCAGCCGATAACGAAAACGACAATGGCTCCGATCAAAAGCGGCATAATGTTTAAAAATGCCTGCCAAAGATTTTGAAGCGCTTGTAACGTTACGGAAATCCAATCTAAAATCATAAATTTTAAGTTTTTAATAGGCGACGAAGTTTACCTTCTTTGAAGTTTCCCTTCGTCTTCACCTTCGTCCCGACAGAATCGGGACTCGGTTTTTAATTTTTAAGTAGTTCTCGACCTTTAGTACGTTTTATTAGGTTAGTTCATTATATACCAAGCTTCCATAGAGTGGAAGCGCAGGTCGAAATGAAGCATTAGCTTCATTGAGCTTAGAAAAAGCCCACCCCTGTGGAAAACTATTTTATAAAAAAGGCCTCTTTTATTTCTTAAAAAATCTGTTATAATCTAAAATTGCATGAGGGCGAAGAGATAAATCTCTTATCAAGCTTCGCTTTTGCTAAACAAAAGCTTGCTGGGCGAAGAGATAAATCTCTTCTTCATCTGCGTTCCGCTATCGCGGAACTTGATGGGCGATTAGCTCAGTTGGTTAGAGCGCGTCACTGATAATGACGAGGTCAATGGTTCGACTCCATTATCGCCCACTAATTTGGGCCTGTAGCTTAGTTGGTAGAGCGCTACATTTGCAATGTAGAGGTCGGCGGTCCGAATCCGCCCGGGTCCACCACTTCGGAAAAGTCAAACTTTGAGAGGCCGCCTCGCTTCGCTCGGCGGCCAAATTGAACGGAAATTTGAAAGAAAAAATCAATTTTTGATTTTGTAAAATGTGGTTCGAGCCGATATTTTTTAGAAACGTCTTCATTCCGGGAAAATTATCCGATTTTCTCAATTTTTCAGCATAATTCAGCTTCAAAACAAATTCTCTGGCCGGTTCGAGCCAAGACAATCCTTTTTGTTCAAAATCTCTGATTTTCTCTTGCAATTCTAACTTCCGAGTTAGAATTTTTTGTTTTCGTGCAGTATATTCTTCGGTAGAGATAACTTCTGCCAAATAGACATCCAAGAGTTTCTCAAGTTTTGCTTCAATTTCTATCGATTCTTTTTTGAGATTTTGAACAATAATTTTCGTTTGCTCTTTAGCTTTTGATTCGTCTTTTTCAAGTTCGGCTAAAACTTTCTCTGTATCTTGGCTCGACAAAGAAACTTTTTGAAGATAATTTTTGATTTGTTCAATTAGTATTTCCTCTCGCAGAAAATGTCTTTCCGGGCAGGGTCCCTTTTTCTTGGTACAGCGATAATAAACATATTCTCTGCCGCTTGGTTTTATTTTCTTTTCAGCGGTAATAGCGGCAGAACAAGAGCATTTCATTAAACCGAGAAAAGCAAAATTATGTTTGATTTTCTGCGGCTTGCCTCTTTCTTTCAGAACTTCTTGGACTTTATCAAAAAGTTTCTTTGAAATTAAAGGCTTATGATTTCCTTCAAAAACTTCTCCTTTGTACTTCATCAAGCCAATATAGAAAATGTTTTGAAGCATTGTCTGAATTTGGCCCGGCGAAATATCATTATCCAAATTGCTTTTGAGGTCTGACTTTTTACACCATTCTGACATTTCTTTGAGGGTGTAATTTCCGGTGGCATAAACTTTAAACATCTTCTTTACTAAATGAGCTTTCTTTTTATCTACATCAATTCCTCTAGTGATTGGATTGTTTAGATAACCAAGCGGCGCCCAAAGAGGCCAAACGCCATTTCTGATTTTTTGCCTCATTCCTCTGGTGACATTTTCTCTCAAGTTATCTATATAGTATTTACTCTGTCCAAAAGCAATTTGGAGCATAAATAATCCTTGAGGAGTAGGTTCAAACCAGAAGGTTGGAAATTTCAATGATTTGATAATTCCTTTATCAATCAGATGAATAATTTTTCCGCCGTCAACCGCATTTCTGGCTAACCTGTCCGGATGCCAAGAAAGTATTCCATCAGCCTTACCAATTTCCATTTGTTTTAACATTTCGGCGAACTTCGTTCGCCCCGGTTCTTTGGCAGTTTTTGCCTCGCACAGCGAGGCAACGATTTCAAGTTTTTCTTTGGCGGCAAATTCTCGCAACTCTGCGAGTTGTGATTCAATGGAGAGGATTTGACGACCCTCATCTTCTGTTGATTTTCGAGCGTAGATAATGTATCTCATAGTTTTAAAAATTTTCTTTTGCCGGAACAAAACCAAAAATTGATTTTTTCTTTCAAATTTCCGTTCAATTTGGCCGCCGAGCGAAGCGAGGCGGCCTCTCAAAGTTTGACTTTTCCGAAGTGGTGGACTATTCTTAAATTAGCTCGAACATTTTTCGCCGCCTGCGGCGGCGAGGAGAAGCCCCCAAAAAAATAAACGGCTTCGCCGCGTTCTTTATTTAAAACTGCCAAAGAACCGGGAAAATATCGTCTCGAACCACATTTTGTAAAAGAAAATTTTTATCATTTTATAAATCTTAATCAAATAATTTTATGTGGGGAACAAATAAAATTCTTTTTTATAAAGCGGAACTTATTGTGTTGCCGAAATGGAATCAACTTATTAAAGATTGGGAAAAACAGCCAAAATACAAAGATACTTTTAAGAATATTAAGACTAGTATTGAAGAGAGGTTTGATATAAAATTCGGTAAATTAACCTTCACAAATGAACTTACAATTGAAAAAGGAATAGAGAAAATTCCTAACTCTTTTATTGCTAAAGGCGGAGCGAGATTTATTCTTATGCATGGTTTAGTATGGTCTGATTTGCAAAAAACATTTTTTACCGATTTGGGATTTTCAGAGCAAATCTTCGGCGGCTACGGCGGTCCGGAACCATTTTTGTGGATGGAACTAACAAAACCATGTTTTATGGCCGGTTCTAAAAAATTCCCTAGCACCGAATGGGAATTAGGCGAATTAACAGAGAAAGACAGGGAAGAATTAAGATCTGAAAAACCGAAATTAGTTAAAGGTGGAATGTTAAGATTTTCCTGGGGCGGTTCATTAAAATCTCCTTTGGATGAAGGAAAAGAAATATGTATATTCCCTTTTAATTCTATCAGGGCCTTTAGTGCGATAAGTGGTAAAGAGGTTCTTCCTCCAAATTTTTCAGAAGACATTTCTAAAAGTGGTTTCCATTTTTCTAGCGACCTTGGTTATGAGATATATGAAAATGATTACTTCACTATAAAATTCAAAGATATAGTTAGGCTATAATCCACTTACAAATGATTAAAGTTCATATACTCGCGCCTCACGAAGGGGGCAGAAGCCAAAATTCTCAAGATTTCATTAAAGGAATTTGGAGGATTTATTTCGAAGATCCCGAATTTCCAGAAACGAAATCTGTCTACATTTCAAAAATGGATTTGAGGTTCAAGAAGAAAGTTAATACAGAAAATACAGAAGACGTTCGGAGCTATCTTAATAACTGGGCAAAAGAATACTTAAAAGATAAGAAATTTCAAGACATCGAAAACGAACAAGGAATTTAATTTCTGTTGCCGCCAAAGAAAAACTTGAAATTGTCAAAGAACGCGGCGAAGCCGTTTATTTTTTTGGGGGCTTCTCCTCGCCGCCGCAGGCGGCGAAAAATGTTCGAGCTAATTTAAGAATAGTCCACCAAAACAAAAACACAGATAACATCTGTGTTTTTGTTTTATTAGTTTCTTCAGGTTGTTCCGACATAGACCAGCTCAGCTGGCCAAGAGTCGATCTTTAAAGACGTTCGACTAATGCCTTTGAAGTTGAAAATAGAATTCTCAATTTTCAACTTCAGCCGACACTAATTTAGTTCAAAAAAACTAAATTTAAAATGTATTGATCAACGCACAGGTTCCCCTACGCGTGCCTTGTTACGACTTCACCCTTATTACTGATCTTACCTTAGGTCCGAATTACCGGAACTTCGGGTACTACCAGCTCTCCTGGTGTGACGGGCGGTGAGTACAAGATTTAGGAACGTATTCATCGCCACATAGCTGATTGGCGATTACTAGCGATTCCGGCTTCATGAGGTCGAGTTTCAGACCTCAATCCGAATTGAGGCCGCTTTTGATGGGATTAGCTCCGCCTTACGGCTTGGCAACCCATTGTAACGGCCATTGTATCATGTGTGCGGCCCAGGGTATCAAAGGGCCGTGCTGATTTGGCGTCATCCTCACCTTCCTCCCCGTTATGCGGGGCAGTTTCGCCTGACAATTAAAACAGGCAATGAGGGTTGCGCTCGTTACCGCACTTAAGCGTACGCTTCAGAGTACGAGCTGACGACCATATGCGTCCTTTATTACTAAAGGTATGGACTATACCATTTTCCATATCTATTAAATATGGAAACCAGCGTTTAATGGAAATAAATTCCATTAAGTTTTCCTAGTCCTTAAAGGAAAACTAAGTCTCTACGGGGTACAGATACTAATTTTTGCAATTTTAGCGAATAAGGATAAATACTCTCTAAAAATTTCTTTGTTTCGTAACGAGAAATATATAAACAAAAGGTTTTAGCGCTTTTGTAATAATAAATCTTCGTATTACTGACACCGATTCTTCCGAGAATTTCTTTGTCTGTCTCAACTTCGTTTTTTCTTCCGTAAACAATCCGACAGTCTGATCTTAAGTTTTTATCAATTGAACCATCGCCATCAAACCGGCCAGCGACATATGCCCGGATAACCTTTTCATCTTTTAAATCGCTTAAGTTATTCTTGGCAGAAATAAATTCTCTTAATAGTGGACGACTATTGACGAACAAGTGATTTCTGTTGAATTTTATTCTTGCTTCCGGAAAAAATCTTTTCAAGAAATCTCTGAATTTTTTAATCAAATTCTCATCGGTATTACTTAAACCGATGGAACTCGCCCACCAATAACTGTCGGCGCACCAAAGACCAAGAATATAAGCATCTTTCTCGTTAGAGAAGAATTTGCAAAAATTAGTATCTGTACTTCCCACGGTATTACCCATTCTTATATTTTAGCATACAAGAAGGGTTTCACCGTTATGAGCTGGTTTTTCAATTCCGATTGCTCGGAAAAGGGTCGAATACCTAATTAGGTACCAACCATGCAGCACCTGGGCTAGCGTCCTTGTGAGAAGGCCATAGTTTCTTACGGCTTTCGCTAGCTTGTCAAACCCTGGTAAGGTTCCTCGTTTGTTGTCGAATTGAGCCACATGGTCCACCGCTTGT
>JAVHRH010000007.1:0-1116 GCA_036171555.1 Parcubacteria group bacterium
TATTTTATGGCGGAATACCCAAACGATAATTCCGGCTGGGGGAACTTATCACGGACCGATGTTTATTTTGCCAAACCAGCAAGGGCAAATGGTTGAATATCCGAGCATTAAAAGAGTAGATGAGGAAACATTAAAGTATTGGGTCAAAAGAGCAAAAGAAACCAAAAATCCCATTCTGTCGTCAAGATACGCCGATTTGGTTGTTGATTTTTCGCCAAAAGTTATAAACAAAAATGCCGATATTGATTTGTTTCAGATAGTCATAGATTCAAACATTGCGATTTGCGAAAAATCGTTAGTCGATTCTCTTGATTGCAAAACGAAAATCAAAAGAGCGTTGGTTTTAGCGATACAAATTAACAATCAAGAAAAAATCGCCAAAGTAAAAGAAGCGATAATCAATCTTGAGAAAAAAGCGGCGACAGACGACAAGCCCGGATTGTGGGGTTTTGCTTTCAAGTGGCTTATTTTGGATTTTGGCAAAAAAATTACGCTTAATGATACAGAAAAAGCTGAATTGATTAAGGCATTAGAGGATAGATTAAAAAGAGTCGAAAAAGATGTGTGGCTGGCGGAAAACGCTGTTTCTTTACTTGCCGAATATTATGCTAACGAAAAAGACGAAGATAACTTAATGCGGGTTTTGGATATTTTGGAAAAGTCCCTAAAGACAAATGACCGCACCAATTCCGACGCATTATTAAAAGTGCACGCATACGAAAAAATCCACGAGATATACCAAAAATATAGGGATAAAGGTTTTTCAAAAGCTAAAGCCGCCAGTGATAGAATTTCGCAGGAAATTGGTCAGTTGGATTTGGATTGGAATAAATCGCTTAAAGAAATTTCCGTAACAACGGAAATTAAGCAAAAAGATATTGACGATTTTTTGAACGCGATTTTTGGCGATAAGGAACAAGGTAAATTAGAAACAATCATCGCCAAAATAGTAATCAATTTTTTGCCAAAAAAGGAAGCGGTAGAAAAACAATTGAAAGATGTTTCTGGAAAGCACCCGTTGCAATTTTTATGCACGACGCAAGTTATTTCCGATGACGGAATACCGATAGCCAAACTTTCTACGCTTGAAGAAGATTACGACAATCATTTTCAGCG
>JAVHRH010000008.1:0-16101 GCA_036171555.1 Parcubacteria group bacterium
ATCTCGCCGGCAGGCCCGGCAGCGGCAAGACGCATCTGCTCAATGAATTCATTCAGTATTTGCGCCAAGAAAATATTCCAACCGCCGTCACCGCCGCTACGGGAATAGCCGCCACCCATCTGAACGGAATGACGCTTCATTCGTGGTGCGGTATGGGTTTTCTTCAAGACCTTACTGATAAAGATCTTAAAAAAATACTTAAAAAGAGAAACCTTCAAAAACGCATTCGCCAAAGCCAAGTGCTGATTATCGATGAGATTTCTATGCTTTCGGCCAAGCACCTTGATATGGCCAGCGAAATTGTGCGTACTTTTAAGCAGAGCTGGGAGCCCTTTGGCGGAATGCAGGTAGTGCTGGGAGGCGATTTTTTCCAGTTGCCGCCGGTCGGGAATAAAGACGACCCAAAAACCCGCCTTTTTGCCTATCACTCCCGCGCTTGGCAGGAGTTAAACCCTAAGATCTGTTATCTTACGGAACAGCACCGGCAGATAGATAAGGAATATCTAACCGTCCTTGAAGCAATCCGCACCAATAGCGTGGATGAAGGCATGCGCAGCTTATTGCAAAAACGAATCGACGTCTCTCTGCGAATAAGCTCTTCGGTTTCGCTCAGAGCGCGGCCTGAATGTACCAAACTTTACACCCATAATGCGGACATTGACGCCATTAATACGCAAGAACTTAAAAAACTCCGGAGCCAAGAACGAGTATTCGATATGACCAGCACAGGGCCTGCGGCCTTGGTAGCAACGCTTCATAAGAATTGTCTTGCGCCGGAAAAGCTGGCCCTAAAAAAGGGCGCTTTCGTGATGTTTGTGCGGAATAACTTTGAGCGAGGTTTCATTAATGGAACACTGGGCGTAGTGGAAAGATTTACCGTTGATGGTTTTCCTGTTGTCGCAACAAAAGGCGGCAAGCGCATTGAAGTATTTCCCGAAACGTGGCGAGTGATAGAAGATGACGAAAAAGTGAAAGCCGAAATCAGCCAGTTGCCTTTGCGCTTGGCTTGGGCAATCACCATTCATAAAAGCCAAGGCATGACGATTGATGCCTGCGAAATTGATCTTCGCAAATCGTTTGAGCCGGGCATGGGTTACGTGGCGCTCTCAAGGGCGCCCTCGCTCAAGAGTATCCGGCTGATGGGATTGAACGACCTCGCCTTGCGCGTTAATGAAGAAGTCGTGGCCATGGATAAGAGTTTCCAGAAAGCTTCCCGTCAGATTGCGGCCGAGTTCTCGCCTAGGTCTATGCCAAAGCCCCGCGAAGTGTAAAGAAAAACGGCTTGAAAAAGCCGATTTTTTTATTGAATTTTGTCACAAATTCGTACAAATCTATGGAGCGAGGAACCATAAAGATTGACAGTACTACAAAAATGTGGTATTGTTTTATTTATTGGACATTGAAAAAGACATAGCTTCTAAGCTATTGAATATATTAAATTGAGATTTATAGAGGAGGAAATCGTGAACATTATTGCATTTGGCTCTTTGGTGCGCGACAAAATCACTGGCTTCGAAGGTTTCGTAACTGATCGCGTGGAACACATGCATGGTTGCGTCCGCTACGGCGTCCAGCCTCCGTTGAAAGACGGACAGTTGCCCGATGCTAAATTTTTTGACGGACCGGACCTTAGCATAGTGGCCCCGCCCAAGAACGACCTGCCTCCGGCGATTAAAACCACCAACGCCCTTAAGCTCGGCGTCAAGGTGAAGGACTACCTTACCGGTTTCACGGGCATCGTGGTATTGCGTGTAAAGAATATGCATGCCGGCGACAGATACGGCGTTCAGGGGCCAAAAAACGAGAAAAACGAGGTTCCTGATCTCAAAACGTTTGACGAAGGAGACCTGGAACAGATTGACCCGCCGCCCAAGAAAAAAAAGAAGAAAATGGAGAAAAAACCTCCGTATGGGCCGCATGATCATAGCAATGCAATAGCCAGGTAGTAACTCGGAACAGAATATCGAATCCGAACTCAAAGGGCACGCTCATATTTATATGAAAACGGCCCCCTTTTTTTTATTTGAATTTCGGCCGAAGGTACTGAGTATTATAACGAAGTACAAAAATGGAGGCATGTGGTGAGCGAAATCGAATCCACTTGCCCTGAACTCCTTGAAGGGGTAGAGTAAAAAAGGAAACAAAGTAACTTAAAAATAAGGAGGCAATCAATGCCGGAAAACAAAAAACCGAGAATCGAAAGAGTGGCGATAGATTGCACTTTCGGTGCGGTTACGGGAAGTAAGGATTTTTTGACACCGGATAACAAGGATGCCGCTGGTGAACTGGTCGACGAATTAGACAAAAAAAACAGGGCAGACCAATCGGGTAAATTAATTTTTGAGCTTGCTTCCGGAAAAGACGCTCAAAAGATAGAAATGGTTGCTGCTTTCAGGGGATACGCTTGCTCCAGGGTATTTACTACGATTCATAACAATGAAGCTGTAAATATGCTGGCTAACAAACTGAGCAGGAAAAAGATAGCCAGTCAGCCTGGGAAGTTGGTTTTCGAGTTTGTCCCTGAGAAGAGGGCAGGAGAATTTTGCGTTTGCGGCCACCGGAGATTCGCCCATGTATACGTATATTCCAGAAGCTTCAATCATGGGTGCTGTGATGTCCGGGGTTGCGAATGTCGGCGCTATACTGAAAAACCAAAAGGGCATAAAATAAATCCCTAAAGGAGGGAAGTAAATGGGAGAGCTTTATTCAAGACCCTTAAGCCTTGAAGCCAGAACGAAATTGACCGAATTTCTAATGGCCTACCTTGAGACGTTGGCTGTTTCACAAGTCGATGAAAAGGCGGAGATTGCAAAAACAAAAGCAGTCGAATGCCTTAAGACGGATATCGACATTCTGGTTTTCGTGATGGTTTTTATAATTTTACCGCAAGCTTCGCCGTTGATCGACGATTTCCTGAGAAAAAGGAGGACTTCGCAGGAGGTTGCGCAACTGATAATAACGATAACCGAGAAGGCGATAAAGGCGGACAAATCCTTCCGTCCAGGAGGGAGTCCGAATTGATGATCTTAGCCGCCCGAGCGTTTTAGCGAGGGCGGTTTTTCTATTTTTGTAATCTTGATTCTGTCGAACTTGTCGAAGGCTAAAAACGGAGGTAAAGTGGAAGAAGAAAAACATATGGAAAACAGAACTTTATACTTTGGTGATAATTTAGAAATTTTGAGAAAGAAAATACCAGACGAGAGTTTTGATTTGATTTATTTAGATCCACCCTTTAATTCCAATCGTAGTTATAATGTAATTTTTCAAGAGGGCTTAAAAGATAGTCCGGCACAAACTAAAGCGTTTGAAGATTCTTGGCATTGGACAGCAGAATCGAAACACACCTTTGATTATCTAGTGACTAAAACCAATGAAAATATTTCTAATTTAATGTTGGCTTTAGAAAAAACAATTGGACATAACGATATGTTGGCGTACCTCATCATGATGGCGGTACGACTCATAGAACTTCATCGAGTTTTGAAGGATACTGGTAGTTTATATTTACACTGTGATCCAACTGCTAGTCACTATTTAAAAATTGTTTTAGATGTAATTTTCGGGAAAAATAATTTTCAAAACGAAATAGTTTGGACTTACCGTCGGTGGCCTTCTAAATCTAAATCTTTTCAAAGAATGCATGACATTATCTTTTTTTACACAAAAAATACAAAATCTAATTATATTTTTAACACAATATATCAACCACTATCAGAAATAACCGTGAAAATACATAAGGGAAGAAAGCAGAAGGCCACTTTTATCAATGGTAAAAGACTCTCAAGAGATCAAGAAGAAGATTCGATAGGGACTCCCATCGCGGATTATTGGTATATACCAGCGATCGCAGGGAACGCAAACGAAAGATTGGGTTATCCAACTCAAAAACCTGAAGCCTTGCTTGATCAAATTCTAAAAGCTAGTTCGAAGGAAGGCGATTGGATTTTAGATCCATTTTGTGGTTGTGGTACGGCTGTTGCAGTGGCAGAAAGACTAAATCGGAGATGGGTAGGCATAGACATAACGGCACTAGCAATAAATTTAGTAAAACACAGAATTAGAAAACAATTTGTTGATAAAAATGTAAAGATTTTTATTGATGGTCTACCTAAAGACTTATCTGGGGCGAAAGAGCTAGCCAAAAGACCCATTTGAATTTGAATATTGGGTTTGTGATTTAGTTAATGCCATGCCAGCGCAAAGCAAAACAGAAGAAAATATGCGAGGAGCAGATAAAGGAATAGATGGTATCATTACTTTTTCGAAGGGGACCGATGAAAAGAATAATTATACTTATGGTAAAGTAATTGTCCAAGTAAAAAGCGGTAAAGTACAAAGAAGTGATATCGCAACTTTAAAAGGAGATATCGAAAGGGAAAAAGCTGACATGGGTTTATTTGTTACACTAGAAGAGCCAACTCAACCAATGAAAAATGAGGCAGTTTCGACGGGGACATTTTCTTTGAATTTTTCTAAAAAGGATTTCCCTAGAATTCAAATTATTACTATCGAAGAATTGTTAAATGGAAAACAGCCAAATGTGCCATTATTGTATTCAATGCCCTATTATAAAGAGGCCAAGCAAGACGATATTGACGAAATCGAGTGGAAGAAAAACCAATTTAACCTAGGATTATAGGAATTTATAAACTCTACAGTCCCACTTCGGAGGAGATTAAAATAGTGGAAAAATAAATTAAAGAATTTTTAAAAACTAGGAAATCTCGGTAATTAATTTATTAGTATGGGACGAGATTTAATAACATACATTTTTGTTGATGAGTCGGGTAAACCTGAAGTATATTCTGCAAAAGGTAAAAATTTAGTGGAATTAGGCTCCGCTACGAAATTTTTAGTTTTAGCGGCAGTAAGATGTAATAATCAATTATTGCTACAGCAGAAAATTACAGAATTTAAGGTTGATTTACTACAAGACGGAAGTCTAACAAAACTTTTTTCTCCTGCTTATGCATTAGACAGTTTTCACGCACAGACCGATTACCCCGAAGTTAAAGAGAGATTTTATAATTTTATAAATACGCTTGATGTTAAAATTGATGTAATTGTCGTTGAAAAATTAAAATGTTTTGCGCCATTAAAAAATAATCCCGGAAAGATGTATGGAATTATGGCTGGCCAGTTGTTAAAAAATATTTGCCATCAATCTGAAAAAACAGAGGTAATTTTTTCTAGGAAAGACAGCAAGCTTAAATTACGACAAGAATTGGAGTGTAAAGCACAGGAAATTTTAATTGAATTTTTAGAAAAACACCAGAATTTAGAATCAAACTTTATTATAAATTATCAGCATAGCCCGCATTATACTCATGGCGGCCTACAAGTCGCTGATTACATTGCATATGCTGTCTTCCAGGTTTTCGAAAATAAAAACAGAAAATGGTACGAAATGATTAAAAATAAAATTGGAGAAATCCATGATATATGTAACAAAAAATACTTCACTCAGAGCAACCCGCTTTAACTATCCACTTAAGGAAGTGCGAACTTCGCACGTTTCATTAAGCGAATTGCTCTAAATGAAGTATTTATCTGTACTTGTACCGGCGAAGCCGGTACAAGTACAGTGTACCACGAAAATAGTCGTCAAGTCAAAAGTTATCCACAACCAAAAGCTTAAAGCTCAAAGAATTAATTGAGAAATAAAATTATGAAAAATTATTATCGTATAATGTTGGGCAGACAAAGTATTTATGCCGAAGAGGCTCATAAGGGTAATTTTATTGGTGCAGGTTGGCTTAAAGATATTGATTTAACAAATAAATTGCCCGATAATTGGCGTGAATTTAATAGTAAGTTTATACCTTTATATCTTGAGAAGAACCCAGACAAAACAAAAGTTTCCGCCGGGTTAGCTTGCGGTATGCTTTATACTATCGCTAAGGGAATTTTAATCGGCGATATCGTGTTGTGTCCTGACGGTCAAGGAAATTATTTTGTGGGAGAAGTTACTGGAAATTATGAATATCATAAAGACCAAAATCTTCCGCACCGCAGAAGCGTACGTTGGTTTTCTCGCAATATCTCACGAGACGAAATGAGTGAATCTCTAAGAAATTCTACTGGGGCTATCGGGACTGTAAGTACCATCTCACGGTTTGCAGAAGAAATTGAAACACTAATTTCGGGGAGTCGTCCGCCGTCGATTGTGGCAACTGACGCAACCATAGAAGATCCAATCGTCTTTGCGATTGAAAAACATCTTGAGGATTTTTTAGTACAAAATTGGCATCATACAGAGCTTGGTAAGCATTATGATATCTATGAGGAAGAGGGTGAAATGGTAGGCCAGCAATACCCCAGTGATACTGGACCAATCGATATTTTAGCTATTAGTAAAGATAAAAAAGAAATTTTAGTCGTTGAGTTAAAAAAAGGCAGAGCGAGCGACGCTGTTGTCGGGCAAATTCAAAGTTACATGGGGTATGTTAGAGAAGAATTAGCAGAAAAAGATCAAACAGTAAGAGGTATTATTATTGCCCTTGAAGATGACCTTCGATTGAGAAGAGCATTGTCAGTAACACAGAATATTAATTTTTATACATATAAAATTCATTTCGAATTAGAAAAGAAATAATCAAAACTTAGTCCCTCGGGCGTAGTCCTACGGGCGAGGCGAAGAGATAAATCTCTTCTTCAGCCTTCATTGCGATTCGGCTAGTTGAGGAAAATAAGTTTATGGAACTTTTAAAAAAGACAATTACGGAAGGAAATAGGCATGAAGACAACGCGGACAAGAAGCCATTGTTTGAAAAAGATCGGCATCCGAGGCCGGCTAATTCGCATAAAGATGACTGGTCTTTTATAAAAGACACTCGCGCAAGAGAGAACATAGCTTACCAGATGCAATACTTGGAGTTTTTGGTTTATCTTTACAACGACTATCAGATTTATTTAACGATTGAATCTTTATTGTGCAAAAATATAATGGTTATTATTGCCGGCGTGGTTGAGAGCGCTTTGTATGATCTCGTTAATCAATCGTGTGAAAAAGCTAATTTTGAATTTGACACAAGAACAGATCCGATAAAACTCATTCAGGAAGCTTTTGATCTTGAGATTGTTGATAAAGAGATGGAGGACAGCTTTCATAATCTGAGGAAAATCCGGAATCTCATTCATTTGAAGGGCCTAGAGTATCAGGAGTATGATGCGTATGCTATTAAAGAGGTTAATAATTATTTGGAAATCTTGGAAAAATTTAGAAAAAAGTCAGAAAATTTACTAATCAAAATTTAGCCCAAAGTTGAGGAAAATTATGAAAGTATTAGAAAAAATAAAAATTCAATTCAGAAAGTTAAATTTAAAAAGGGAAAATGTAACTGCTTTTATTATTATCACCGGATTAGCAATCATTTTTCTTATAGATAATAATTACCTGCACAATACAGTTTCGGGTGTTTTGTTCGTCGTATCTATGATTTTATTTTTAGCAAGCCTGACTATAGTGTTTGCCTTTGCTGGCAAAATTGTCATTAAGGCTCTTTTTGATGTTTCTGTTGGGCTGTCATTACTAATTTTCTTAGGCCAATCTTATTGTAGTTTAAGCGTTATTCGAACAGACACAGGCAATAGCGCCCTTAAACTTTTAGTATTATTTGGTTTAGGATACGTTGCGTACAACTTTTATTTAAAAATTAAAGAAGCTGTAAAATATTATAGAGAAAAATTGAAATTAAATGAATTTAAAAAAGAGGGAAAAATATTTTATTTTATAACAGCCACCTTTTTTATATTTGTAGTTGTATTTATTATTTTTGTATATCAAATTATAAGCCCAATAATACTTGGATTGTGCGTTTATAAACATTGAAATTTAAACTAATCAAAATTTAGTCCGAAGTTGAATAAAATAAAAAAAACATAGTCCAGCCCTATGAAGATTTTAAAAGAATGGATAAAGGTACAAGAAGAAGAATATAAAAAAGAACATCCTCCTGATTTTGTTACGCACATTAATTATCTAGATTATTTAAAAAATATTTCAAAGGGTTTATCTATATCTTGTAATCTTAAAATTAAAAATAAGATTTTAGAAAGTAAAATACTTTCTAAAAAAATCCGTTTATTAAAATTAACACTAAAAAGTATTAACGCTGAATATGAAACCATATTAAAAAATCCGGATTATGCCGTAGTTTGCGTATCTTGGATTTCTGTAAAGTCTTACTATCTGTTATTTAATTTGCTCTTAATAATAAAATATTTAATCACCGGTAACGAGGATTCATTTTCTTGTGGTCATGACGGTATTTTAAAAAGTCTTAAAAATTGTTTAAGAAAAAAGGAGTTAATATTTAATAAAGAATATTTTAATAATATTTATAAAGGTAGAAGCGTATCTAAATGGAAAGCTAAGCCGCATGCTAATATTAAAATTATTAATCCAAATCCTAAAGAAAGATTTTTCCAAATTATTAAAATATTGATGAGGTATCGTATAGAAGATTTTAAACGTAAAGAAAAAGTGAAAACACTTAACTCTAAGAAGGGGAGAGCCTTTTTAGATGAATCAGATATAAGTATTTGCGAATTTTTTTATTGGTATAGAATAAAGGCAAACTATAGAGATTTAGAGTTTTTGGATAAAGACATTGCTGATTCTCGATTTAAAGATTATTATTGTAATTACTATTTTCTTACAATGTATTTTTATAAGGCATTTAAGGATTTAATTAATGAGTTATCTACGATAAGGCTGGGGAAAAATATTCTAGATTGATTTTTATTACAAATAAACGTCGCACAAGGTATATTGTCCGTCAAATAGATTAAATACATGCCCAGAAGAGTTTTAATAATTCATGGTTGGGGAGGTTCGCCAAACGAACCAATGCTTCAGTGGCTGAAAACCAACCTGGAAGAAAACGGGTTGGAAGCTGTTTTACCCGAGATGCCGGATACGGAAAATCCGATTATAAAAGATTGGGTTGAGAAACTTAAGGAAATTATCAGGAATCCGGATAAAGACACAATATTAGTGGGGCATTCAATAGGCTGCCAGGCGATTTTAAGATACTTAGAGAGGCTTGATTCCGTTAAGCAAGTTGGCAAGGTAGTTTTTATAGCTCCTTGGTTTACATTGTCTAACTTAGAAAGCGATGAAGAATGGGAGACAGCCAAGCCTTGGCTTAACATTCCGGTTAAGGAAACAGATATTATCAAGCACATGTCCAAGATGGTGGCGATTTTTTCAGATAACGATCCTTTCATACCGGCAGAAAATATAGAATTATTCAGGCGGAGATTTAATGCGGAAATTATCATTGAACATCAAAAAGGACATTTTAGAGAAGAGGACGGAGTTAAAAGTTTAGAATCAGCCTTAAGGGCGATTTTAAAGAATAAATAGGCAAAACATGAATTACAAGGGCGTAATTATTGAAGAAAGTTTAGAAAATAAAGATGTACTTAAAGAAGTGGCTATTTTGAGTACTAAAGTTGAACCGGTAATTGAAAAGCACAAAACGCCGTGGATAAAACAATGGACTTTGCATACGGTAGAGATTGCCGAAGATAAGGCCGATGAAATAGCTGAAAAAATAAGCAAAGCTTTGGATTCAAAACACGACGGCTCCTGGTACGCTGATTTTAAGAATGATAAGTTTCACTACGTTATTTTTCGAGACAAAGTATTCAAGGTAGATTTAAGCAATCCAAAATACAAGAATGCTATGGAATACGGGATTAATTTAGGAATTCCTTGGTATCAATTAGATTTTTCACCCGAAATTGACCAATGGAAAAGGTAAGCTCAAAGAAGCATCCGGCTTCTTTTCGATCTGCGTTTTTGTTTCACAAAAACTTGCTGAATGGAAACGATAATAATTTAAAAGTCGCCCAAAAGGCGATTTTTTGGTAGAATAAAGCAAAGGTCATTTTTTAAAATTAATTAACAAAAAAACATGCAAAAAAATTTATTTTTATGTTTATTAATTGTTATGGGATTGGTCGCGTCTTCGGGATGGATATTAGCCCAAACAACAAATATTCAATCAGTGCCCAATTCTGGAACAGGCCAAACGACGAACGTCGCGCCGCTGATTAAAATCGAAAAACCTCAACCAGTTTCAATTTCTGAAAAGTGCGGGGTCAATAGTTTTTCCGTTTCAAACGAGTGCGGCATGAGCGCATTTAAAAATGCTTATTTCCAGTGTTACGACGGTTACGAAGAAAAACAGGGCGGTGACAGTTCTTGTAAATCTTCCGAAACCTGGCAGGAATACGGCAAAACGGCGTGCGCTAACCGTTGCAATAATGCCAGGGTGCCCGTTGCTGTGCCGGTTGAACCTTTGCCCATAGTCACGGTACCGGAATCAAGCGCAACGCCAATTGCGACACCTACTTGTTATGTCGGAGGAGATTTAACCAAACAATATAATACGCTGATTCTTGAATTGCAAAAAGAGGAATCAATTGGCGATCAAGTCAGAGCTAAAGAAATAACTGATCAAATCATGGCTTTAAAACAGCAAATCGCCGCGAGTAAAAACGAGTGCTACCCCGGTGGCGGTTACGGTACTGCTTCGGGAAGCGTTCCGCCGGCTGTAACGGTTCCTCAGCCGACAACGCCAGCGGTTGTTAATCAGTGCGGTGAAGTCAACCAATGGCAAGAGAAAATTAATTACTACCAGAAGTTAAACAGCTTGAGTGACGATGATTTGGCGAAAGAAAATAGTTCTTCAAGAGAACAAATAAAAAATACGTTATCAGAGCTTAAAGCCGGAATTGAAAAAATAAAAAACCAATGCAATGTTCAGAATCAGGGCGGTCAAAGTATGGTGGCAACTGAAACCGTAAAACCCGTAGTGACAGGCTCGGGGCAGGAGATAGACGCCTATTATAAAACCGAGATTGAAAAAATAACCGCTTCAGCCAATATCCAGGACCAGATACAAAAACTTAAAGCGCTGAGGGGGGAAATCGACGGACTGATTGAAAAACTCCTTCAAGGCCGCAAAGAAGTTGAAATAGGAGAACTGAATAATCTGGTGAACGAGGTAACGGTGAGCGCCGGTCAGATTAAGGCTGATGACATGGCGATAAAAACAACGGAAAAGAAAATACTGATCGATATTGGTAATACAGCAATCAGCATTGAGCCGACCCGGAACAACGTTCTTATCAAAGACAACGGTTTGGAAGTAAATACGGTCGGGGTTTCCATCAAAGAAAATGTGATGTCGGTGGGCGATGCCGAGGTGAAAATGGCGGCCAGCGATGTGGCCCAGAAACTCAACCTTTCGCCAAACTCGGTAGAATTGAAGGCGGAAAACCAGCAGGCCGTTTATGAAATGAAAACGAATGAGAACAGGAAATTATTCGGTTTCATTAACGTCAACGTCCAAAAAACCACCACCGCTGACGCCCAGAACGGCAATTTGCTCAAAGAAAAACTTCCCTGGTATTCTTTCTTAACGACAAAATAACCAAAATTTAGGCTAAGTATGAAAACTAAGATTTTTGACGGTAAAAAGATAACAATAAGGGAATTTTCCAAGAAAGATTTAAGGAACGTTAAAAAATTTCAAGTTTATATCAATTCCGCAATTGAAGAAGAAGCTCTAATCAACCTCAATAAAAAAATTTCATTAGTACAGGAAAAGAAATTTCTGGAAGAACAATTGAGGAAAGTGAAAAGCCGCAAATCAATTTATTTGATAGCGGAAGCTAACGATATGATAGTCGGGACCACCCAGGTTTTCTTAGGCGAAGGCAGGCAAGAGCATGTCGGTAATTTCGGAATTATCATAAGAAAAGGCTATCGTGGGATTGGCCTAGGAACTTATTTGATGAAAGAGGTGATAGAACTAGCTGAAAAGAAATTAAAACCCAAACCAAAAATTATTAAGTTAGACGTTTTTCCCATCAATAAGCCGGCCATCGGGCTTTATGAAAGTCGCGGTTTTAAAAAGGTGGCTATTATTCCAAAACAAAGAGAATATAAAGGTAAACTATACGATGAGATGGTAATGCTTAGACATTTATAAAATTATGGAAAATAAAAAATCTTTTACAAGCCAAGAGGCTAAAAAGATCGGCGAGGAGCTGGGCATTGATTGGTCAAAATTTGACGTTGAACAATTCAGGATGGGCTTGGACGTAGAACTTGAGCATGGTTTGGTCAGTCCCCAGACCAACGTTACCAATGACGATCCCTTGATGACGGGTAAGATTGCTTTGGCGCATTTGAATGAATTTCCGGACTACTACACCAGACTGGAAAAGCTGGAAAAAGAAGCGGAAAGTTATTGGGAAAAATAAAAACTCGGCATATGGAAGCAAAAAATAAGGAAGAAAGCAAAAAGCAATTAGAGAAAGCTGTAAAAAAAGAGGAGAAGAAAGACCAGAGAGAAGAAAGGACAGGGCGAAAAACTCTGAAGAAATTAATTGACTGGAGTCAAGAAGGTTAAATGTATCAATATGAATAAACAAGTGGTTGTGGCCGGAACTTTTGATATATTGCATAAGGGACACAAAGCATTGTTGAGAAAATCTTTTACGTTAGGAGAGGTAACCATTGGTTTAACCTCCAATGTTTTTGCTGAAAACACTAAAAAAAGAAAGGTAAACGGCTTTAGCCGTCGTAAAAAAGAATTAACAGATTTTGTCAGAAAAGAGTTTAAGATTAAGCCGAAAATAATAAAAATTGAAGATAAGTTTGGTTTTGCCCTGGAAAAAGATTTTGACTATATCGTGGTTTCTCCGGCTACTTATCCGACCGCAGTATTAATTAACCGGCAGCGCCGAAAAATAAACAAAAAACCCATAAAGATTGCCAAAATAAAGTTTATTTTAGATGAAAACGGAAAGCCTATCTCGGCTACTGAAATGCTCAAAGAAGCGAAGCTTCTTTTCCATCTGCGCTAACGCTTGCTATTAAAAGAATGTCATTTTTTACTAAAAAAATAAATTGGTTGATAGTGTTTCTGATTTCTCTGTTTTTGAGTACTTTATTGATATTTCTGGAAGTTTTATTTATAAAATAGGCGAAGAGGATGAAGATTAAAATTTTAATTATTCTGATTATTTTGGTTTTAACCGTTTTATATTTTATCGGTTCTCGAGCGAAAGAAACAGTTCCAACGGCCGGGGAGACAATTGAATGTTTAAATAATCTATGCAGCAGTACCTCCTGCAGGGTTGATTACAGCGATTTCATTGGAATGGAATCTTTCGCAAGAAGAGTGGCCAAACTTTGCGAAGAAAATTATCCGAAAATAAAACAAACCTTACCGGGAAATGAGAAATTGCAGCCTCCTTATCAAATCATCTTCAGGCAGAAACAAACAAATCCCGGCGAAACGTGGGGATCAACAATCTATTTGAGCAGCGAATGGTTTACTGTTCACCCCGACGATTTGGGTGCAATAATCCATGAGATGGCTCATGTCGTCCAAGGGTATCCGGCGGGTCCGCCATTTTGGCTGGTTGAAGGAATGGGCGATTATGTCCGCTATAAGCTTGGCTATCAAAACAGCTGGAGCTATCCTCATTGCGGCGCCGGCAGCGAAAGTTATAATTCCGGTTATTGGTGCGGCGCGGCCTTTTTGATGTTTATTGAGAAAAATTATGATAAAGGCATTATCGCTGAACTTAATACGGACTCAAGGGAAAACAAATATTCAGATTCACTTTTTCAATTGTATACCGGAAAAACCATCGAAAGTCTCTGGCAAGAATGCCGGCAATTCGATTGCGTATATATAGAATAGAAAGCTGTCAGGATTTTTTGTTGACATTAGGCTGGGAAATGGTATTATATTTGAGAGGAGGTGAGAGACATGTCAAAGGGGGCAAAGATCTTTTTAGCGGATGACTCCGCGATGTTAAGAGAGCGACTGAAATCTTTTCTCTCTGAAAATAACTATCAGGTGGTGGTTGAAGCAGGTTCTTTATCCGAAGCGGAAGGGAAAATTGAATGCGCGATGAAAGAGCATATCAACATAGCCATCGTTGATGGCAACCTGGGTACCGGACCGAGCGACGGAAGGAAATTGGACGCTTTGCTGAGGAAAAGAATTCCCGGTATCAAAATCATTCCTTTTTCCCTTAACGAGGTAGATTGGGGAGATGTTAAAACCACCAAGGGTTCAGATTTGGAGGAGATACTCCAAATAATTGAGGGGTGGTTAACAGGGCCTCCGAGATAGGAAGCCCTGTATTTTTTTGGTATGATACAAACTATAAAGATGGCCAATACAAATCAACAGCCGAATTTAAATTTTTATGGTCTCGGGATTGCTCCCGGGATTCTTGAAATTCTGAAAAAGATCCGTTATGTGACTCCCACTCCCATTCAGCTTCAGTCCATCCCAATTGCCATGCAGGGAAAGGATATAGTCGGCGTTGCCCAGACAGGTACAGGTAAAACCCTGGCTTTCGGCATTCCGATGATTCAGCGTTTAGAAAGCACCAAGGGATTAGGATTGATTCTTTTGCCCACTCGCGAGCTAGCGTTGCAAACCGATGCGGAACTTCGCAAAATCGGCAATTCTCTCGGATTAAGAACCGCGATTTTAATCGGCGGAGTTCCTATCGGGCCTCAAATGGCGGCTATTCGGAGAAATCCGCACATCATCATTGCGACCCCAGGTCGTTTGATTGATCACTTGCATCAAAGAACGGTTAATCTTAAGAACGTAAATATCCTGATTCTTGACGAAGCCGACCGCATGCTGGATATGGGTTTTTTGCCGCAGATAAGCGAAGTTTTGAAATCAGTTCCGAAAGAACGCCAAACGATGCTTTTTTCAGCCACGATTTCTTCGGAAATCATGAGTATCGCGTCAAAGAACATGAAGTTTCCGATCCGCGTTGAAATAGCTCCGACCGGCACCACGGTTGACAGCGTTTCTCAGGATATTTTTATTGTCGCCAAAGAAGAAAAATTACGTTTACTTGAAAAAGTTTTAGCTCAGTACTTAGGCTCCACCCTTATCTTTACCAGAACGAAATATGGAGCTCATAAGGTTGCCAGAGCCATTAACCAAATGGGACATGCGGCGGCTGAGATTCATTCCAATTGCACTTTTAGCCAAAGAAAAAGCGCTTTGGAAGGTTTTAAATCCGGGAAATACCGCGTGCTGGTAGCCACCGACATTATGGCGCGGGGGATTGATGTTGTCGGTATAGAATTAGTCATTAATTATGATTTGCCGATGCAAGCTGAAGATTACGTTCATAGGATAGGCAGGACCGCCCGGGCCGGTTTGGCCGGCCGCGCGATTTCTTTTGTGACGCCAATTGAACAGGGAAAAATCCGGGCTATTGAATGGCTAATCAGAAAGAAATTGAATGTCTCGGTCTTACCCGAATTTCCGACCAGGCAATTTGCCAAACCGCGGATGGTTTATTCCAGCAAGAGATATCGGAGGAGAAAAATGGGATAAGATAAAAAACTTGTTATGAAATTATTTGTGAAAGTAAAAGCAAACGCTAAAGAGGATAAGGTGGATAAAATCGACGATATTAATTTTCGTGTTTTTGTTAAAGAGCCGCCGGTGAAGGGGAGAGCTAACGCCGCAGTTATTAAAGCTTTAGCCGCCCATTTTAACTTATCCGCAGAACAGATGAGAATAGTTTCCGGTTTCACTTCGCGCCAAAAAATTATAGAGATTACCAAATAAGAGATGGAAAAACGGATTAGAGAAAAAAATAAAAAATATCTCGGTTGCCATTTGATTGCCGAATTCTGGCAGGGGAGAGTAATCAGGAACTCAAAGGAAATTAAAAAGATTTTAACGGGAGCAACCCAAGCGGCTCGCAACACTCCTTTAACAATAAAAGTTCATCAATTTTCTCCTCAAGGGCTGACCGCCTTTGTTTTGCTGGCCGAAAGCCATATCGCTTTGCATTCCTGGCCGGAATTTAATTATTTAGCCATTGATATTTTTACCTGCGGACAAAAAGCTTTGCCCTACAAGGCTTTAGCTTATTTAAGAAAGAAATTTAAGCCCAAAAGAGTTGAAATAAAAGAAATTAAAAGGGGAAGGATATAAAAACATCTTAGTTGACATTTTAAGCTATTTAGAATAAAAAAAGAGTAGCAACACGTAGGAGGGATTTTTAATGCGAAGAGTA
>JAVHRH010000008.1:16201-22692 GCA_036171555.1 Parcubacteria group bacterium
TTTAGAATAAAAAAAGAGTAGCAACACGTAGGAGGGATTTTTAATGCGAAGAGTAAAAGCTGAAATAAGGTATTATCGACCGCTCGGATCTCGGAGGATTTACCGAGCGCGAGTCCTGGAAGTGGTCGGAGTCACTCTTTCAGAAAAAGGATCTCCGCCTAGTCTTGTCGAAACGAAATTCAAAGTTCGACTCGGCAATAAACGAGAGGAGATCGTTTCCAGTCATTATTTGTTTAAGTCGCGAGAGGAGGCCCTATCCACATGAGCGCCGCCTATCCTTGTCAAGGAAGCGGCCTTTTTATTATAAATCGAGCTTTTGCGTAGCAAAAGCGAAGATGAAGAAGAGGACGAAGTCCTCTTCGCCCTAAAGGTGATTTTTTGATATACTAAGATAATGTATTTTTTGGATTTATTGGGCACTTTGGCTTTTGCCATTACGGGCGCTTTCAAGGCCAAAAAAGCCCGGATGACTATTTTCGGCGTGATTTTTTTGGGAATTATTACGGCGGTCGGCGGCGGCACGATTAGAGATTTAGCTATCAGCCGCACGCCGTTATTTTATTTAACCGATCCGAATTATCTGTTCGCGGCGATCTTGGGCAGCATTATCACTTTTTTGGCTCCGACTTTTTTCAAACAAAGATTTTCTTTTTTCAGATTGATCGATTCCGTAGGTCTTTCCGCTTTCGCCATTATCGGAGTTTCTGTTTCTTATCAGCATCTTTTTAACAACGCTCAGCCCGGCATCACTTCTTTAATGTCCTGCGTTCTGCTGGGCATGGTGACCTCTTTTGCCGGCGGATTAATCAGGGACGCCGTGATGGGCGACATTCCTTTTGCCTTCCGGCCCGGTTCCAATTACGCTTTAAGCGCTTTTCTGGGCTCTTTTTCGTTTTACGTTTTAATGTTTTTTAATGTTAATCTGGCGATAATTTTTTCCATGATTTTAACTTTGACGTTGCGTGAAGTTATTTCCAAATACGGTATAATCAGAAAAATACATTAGTTCTTTAGGAAGGAGGGCATGCTATGGAAAAACAGAATTGTTTTTTCTGTTACCATTTCCCCGTTTGCCACATTCATAGTCTGCTCGCCAGACAAAAAGAAATGTGGAATACGCCGGAGAAACTGATAGAACATTATATCCAGACAGCTAAGAGTTGCGATTACTGGGGGGAAGATACGGTTGTAGCGAGCGAAATAGCCGGGCATGAATTGCTGAGAAGAGTTATTGAATTGTTGGAACAGGGGAAAACAGTTATGCTCCAAAATAATGGCAACGGCTCATCATACCATCTTACCGGTATGTTCGATAAACCGGAAGAGGCGATAGCCAGAAGAAACGGACAACACGCCGTTATCTTGAAAGCCGTGCCATAAAAGGCTAAACGCGTTCGCTTTGGGAGGCGGAACATGTTTCCTCCTCCCTTTTTCTTTTGCTATAATAAGGTTATGGACAGTCGACCAATCAATTTATCGCCCAACTCTTTGAATCTTTATTACGAATGCCAGCTTTGTTTTTGGCTGGATAAAAGAATGGGCATAAGAAGGCCGCAACCTTATCCCTACGCTTTAAACGCGGCGGTTGATTTTCTTTTGAAAGAAGAATTCGATAAATACCGCAAGAAAAAAGAACTTCATCCTTTATTGGTAGCCAACAATATTCCGGCAAAACTCTTTCCGAATCAAAAACTACTGGACGAATGGCGAAATAATTTCAAAGGCATCAGATTTTACGACGCCGAGAACGACGCGACCATCTTTGGCGCAGTGGATGATATTCTGGAATTCTCCGAGGGGAAATTGGCGCCCTTGGATTATAAATCCACCGGCAGCAAGGTGGCTAATGTTTACGACCGTTTCCAGTTGCAAATGGATATTTACACTTATTTGCTGGAGAAAAACGGCTATAAAACTTTGCGGAAGGGCTGTCTGGCTTTTTACGTGGTGGATAAAGAAAACGGTTTTGATGGTAAACTGCCTTTCAGAAAAGAAATCCAGATGATTGATACCGACCCGACCTACGTTCCAAAATTATTCAGCGAAGCCGTGGCTCTCTTAAGAGGACCACAGCCCTCAGCCCACAGCCCGGATTGTCAATACGGCCATTGGTTAGAGGGAATAAGAGGCTTAAGCTAAAATATGGAAAACAAAATCAACAAGTTTATATATTGGACGCCGAGAATTCTATCAATAATATTTATATCCTTTTTGGCGCTAATGTCGTTGGATATTTTTGATATGAAATTAGGTTTTTGGGGAACGCTGTTGGGATTATTTATGCATAATATTCCAGTATTTGTTTTGCTAGCTGTTTTATTGATATCTTGGAAGCGTGAGATTGTTGGAGGGATTGTTTTTACTTTAGCCGGAATGTTATATGTCGTGATAATACTGATGAACATGTTAAGGAATTCATTTGAATGGTATATGGTATCCTGGATTATAACAATTGCCGGTCCCGCCTTTCTCATTGGCATTTTATTTCTTATCAACTGGCGCAGAAAAGATCAAAGCAAAATTTTAAAATGAAAATATATTTTGCGGCGCATTCGACGACAAAAGACAATGAAGCTCATCTCTCATCGGGCTGGAAAGACGTTGAATTATCCGAATTGGGCATTCAACAGTCAAAAGAAATAGGCGAAACATTCAAGAATATCAGGATAGATTTGATTTGCTGTTCTGATTTAAAGAGGGCGGTAGATACTGTAAAAATCGCTTTTGGAGATAAGTTTCCCATAATTATTGATAAAAGATTAAGAGAATTAAATTACGGCGATTTTGAAGGTCAGCCAAGCGAAATTGTCGAACCGATGAAAAAAGAACACATTGAAAAACCATTTCCCAATGGTGAAAGTTATGAACAAGCAATAGAACGAGTCCAAATTTTTTATAAAGAACTGAAAGAAAAATATCCGGATAAAGCAGTTTTAATCGTTGGCCATCGGGTTACTCAATACGGACTAGATGCGCTGGTCAACGGCAAAACCATTGAGGAGTGTTTAAGCGTGCCATTCAAATGGCAACCCTATTGGGAATATAATTTGTAAAAAATATGCTGAAGAAAAATATCATCAAAAAGGAAGTTTTTGATAAAGAAATCGCGCTTTGTCAGATGCTGTCAAAACAAAACAAAGGGAAATGCGGCTGGGGTAAATGCCGAGATTGCGGCGTTATTCCATTTTTGTATAAACTGCACAAAGGAGAATTATTGGAGAAACCGGCTGATTTAGCAAAAATAAGAAAAAAGATTTTTAAATGAAAGAAAAGGAAATTGAGATTCAGGTGAAAATTGAAATATGGCCAAAAAAAGATTTAAAATAATACCATCTGTTTATCTAATATTAACAAAGAAAGATAAGATTCTTCTTTCCCGCCGTTATAAGACGGGATATCGCGACGGTTATTATAGTTTGCCGGCAGGCCATTTGGATGGAAACGAAACTTTTAAGCAAGGACTTATTAGGGAAGCGAAAGAAGAAATAGGCACTGTAGTTGAAACAGCGGATTTAGAATTGGTTCATACGATGGACAGAATGATTCTCGGCAATGAAAGAGCGGACTTCTTTTTTACCACTAAGAAATGGCAGGGCGAACCAAAAATTATGGAACCGGAAAAATGCGACGATTTAAGCTGGTTTAATATTAATAATTTACCCGAGAATATGGTTCCTTATATGAAACAAGCGATTGATTGTTTTTTGAATAAAATAATTTACAGTGAACGTGAAGGCCCGGAGAAATGATATGGACCATGTGGCGATAATGAAAAAATCGTGGGGCCTGACCCGAAAAATTATTTCCGGCCAAAAGAAAATTGAATCCCGTTGGTATAAAACTAAACATTCTCCCTGGGGAAAGATTAAAATAGAGGATACGGTTTACTTTAAAGATTCGGGAGAACCGGTATCGCTAAGGGCTGAAGTAGAAAAAGTTGTTTCTTTTTCCGATTTGACTCCTAAAAGAGTAAAACAGATTTTAAACAAACACGGCAAAGATGATGGAATCAATAAGAATGGATTATCGAAGTTCTTTAATCTGTTTAGAAACAAAAAGTATTGCCTGCTGGTTTTTCTGAAAAATCCAAAAAAAATTAAGCCGTTTAAAATCAACAAAGCCGGATTCGGCCTGATGTCAGCCTGGTTAACAGTGGAAAATATTAACAAAATAAAGCTTAAAAATCTGTTATAATAAAACATATGGCGTCAATCAAACGAAATACAACCATCACCGAATACCAGAACTTTATCAGAGAAGTTTATGGTTTAAACAATGACCGGTATTTTAATACCGAAGGTATGCTGACTCAAATCCAGCGTTTTGCCATGCGTGCTTTGAAAGGCATCAGAAAAAATGATCGGGAAAAAACCGAACTCAATTTAATCATTTCCCTCAATTGGTTTGTTTCTTTAATAAATCAGCTGCATATCAAGCTGGAAGAAGAAGTTTGGCAAAGATTTCCTTATTTATGTTCTTATTGTGCCACTTCGCCTTGTTCTTGTGTGACCACTCGTCCGGAAAAAAGGAAAGAGACTGTCAGGGATGAAAACAAAAGACCTGAAACCTTAGCCGACTTTCAAACAATGTTTCAAAAAATATATCCGTCAGAAAACCGGACTTTAGAGAATGCGGGCGTTCATCTGGCCGAAGAATTGGGCGAATTTTCCGAAGCAATTCTGCTTTACTACGGCCAGCATCAAGACAAGGACTTTGAAAAGATTACTTTGGAAGCCGCCGATTTATTTTCTTGTTTTATGGGTGTTTTTAACTCCATTAGCATTAACCTGGCCGAAGCATTATCAAAGATATTCACGGAAAATTGCCACGTCTGTAAAAAAGCGCCCTGTCAATGCACTTTTGAAGATATTATGGAATTTAAGTTTTAAGGTATAGTCAAAGAGGATAAATCCTCTTTTTCACCCGCGCTTTTACTTCGTAAAAACTTGGTTTTTGAAGATATTATGGAATTTAAGTTTTAATCAAAGTCGATTTAATAAAACAATAAGATAATCTTATGGAACAATATTTAATTAACAATGATTGGATACTGTGGCTGATTCTGGTCTGGATTTTGCCCTGGAAGGGCATGGCCTTATGGCGGGCTGCCGAAAACAAAAACAAAAAATGGTTCATAGTTTTGTTTTTGGTGAATACGTTAGCCGTCTTAGATCTCTTATATATCTTTTATTTTGGTAAAAATAAACAACATGAAAAATAAAATGATAATAGCAGTTTTAGTCTTAATCGTTGCGGGCTTAGTTTACCAATTTGGTTTTCGTCAAAAGAAAACTACCCAAGAAGAAAATCAAAATATCGGGATTGCCAACCCCGCTGCGGTTTATTGTAAAGAGCAAGGGGGAAAGGAAGAGACAAAAACCTTTGCGAGCGGCCAAAAGGGATTTTGCGTCTTTACCGATAAATCGGTCTGTGATGAATGGGATTTTTATCGCGGCGATTGCAAACCGGGCCAGCTTAAAGTTGAAGTGCTGAAAGAAGGGACAGGTAAACTGGCTGATGTCGATAATACCGTGGTAGTTAACTATACCGGCACTTTAACGAACGGCACGAAATTTGATTCGAGTCTGGACAGGAACCAACCTTTTTCTTTTACTTTGGGTAAAGGCCAGGTTATTTTGGGCTGGGAGCAGGGGATTTTAGGCATGCAGGTCGGTGAAAAAGCTAAATTAACCATTGCTCCTGAATTAGCTTATGGAGCAGCTGGTGCCGGTGCCATTCCGCCCAATGCCACTCTAATCTTTGAAGTTGACCTCTTGGAAATCCGTTAAAATCAAAAAGGAGTTAAGGGATAAAGCTAATTCTCAAAAAGCGAAAATCCTGCAAAGATTTTTTAAAACGGGACCGGGCGAATACGGCGCGGGCGATGTTTTCTTAGGAGTGGTGGTGCCGGAAACCAGAAAAATCGCTCAAAAATATTGGCTGGAAATTAAATTGGAGGAAATTACAGAATTACTGCGTTCAAAAATTCACGAAGAAAGATTGCTGGCTCTTTTATTTTTGGTAAGTAAATTTCAACGAGGAAAAACTATTGAAAAAAAGAAAGTTTACAATTTCTATCTGCAAAATACCAAACATATCAATAGTTGGGATTTGGTGGATTTATCGGCCGATAAAATAGTGGGGGAGTACCTTTTTAAAAAACCAAGAAATCAACTTTATCAATTGGCTAAATCAAAAAATATTTGGGCCAGAAGAATAGCTGTCATGGCGACTTTCAACTTTATCAAGAAAAATGATTTTAAAGATTTTTTGAAAATAGCTGAGATGCTGGTTAACGATACCCATGATTTAATTCAAAAGGCGGTTGGTTGGATGCTGCGGGAAGTCGGCAAAAGAGACATAAAAATCGAAGAAATTTTTCTCAAAAAATATTGTGAAATCATGCCCAGAGTAATGTTGCGCTACGCCATAGAAAAATTTCCTGAAAACAAAAGAAAGAGATATAATATTGGCATATGCCCAAAAAATAC
>JAVHRH010000009.1:0-21952 GCA_036171555.1 Parcubacteria group bacterium
CCAAACCATAAACAACGCGGCTTTTATCATACAAAATCGTGTTGGGGGTATTAACGTATTTGGCGATTTCTTTTTTGTCTTTGTCCTTGAAAACCCGGCCGCCGAAACCGACCACCTGCGAATTCAAATCAAAAACCGGAAAAATAATCCGGCCGCGAAAACGGTCATAAACCGAACCTTGCTCGGAAGTCAGAGACAAACCCGCTTTTTCCACCTCTGAATTCTGATATTTTCTGGAGTTTAAAAAATCAGATAAGCCCTGCCAGACATCGGGCGAATAGCCCAAGCGCCATTTTTTGATGCTTTCCTCCGAGATCCCCCTGGCTATCAGATATTTTCCGGCTTCCTGCCCGACTTTACTTTCTTCCAGTTGCTTTTCAA
Organism: Parcubacteria group bacterium; assembly: GCA_036171555.1. Lineage (GTDB taxonomy): Bacteria > Patescibacteriota > Minisyncoccia > Minisyncoccales > JAVHRH01 > JAVHRH01. The sequence goes on from JAVHRH010000009.1 coordinate 382, forward strand.
AAAATTTGGTGGCTAATTCGACAATCTCGTAAAGCCGTTCTCTTTCGCTTTTGAATTTCTGGTATTCTGGCGTCTGCCTTTTTAATTCCACGCCGGCTTTTTGCGCCAAAATCCGCAAAGCGTCGCCGAATTCCACCCCTTCAATTTCTTTGACAAAACCGAAAGCGTCGCCGCCTTTGCCACAACCGAAACAATGCCAGATTTGGCGGGCGGGAGAGACAAAAAACGACGGTTTTTTTTCCGAATGGAAAGGACAGACGGCGCGATAATTCGCCCCGGCTTTGCTCAGCTTGATATAGCTGCCGATGACCTCAATTATATCCAGCCGATTTTTTATTTCATCTACTGGCGAGCTTATCATATATAAATTGCATTATATGTAGCGAAGATCGAAATGAAGCATTAGCTTCATTGAGCATTTTTTAAGACTTTGTCCACCTCTTCAATCTCTTTATCTATGCCGGGAATCAAATCGCAATTTTTTGCCTCATCAGCCGTTATCCATCTATAATCAATGTTTTCTTCGTTTAATTTAACTTCGCCGGATTTCCATTGGCAATAATAACTGAAAGTAATGACCGGGACATTATCCGGACGGATAAAAGTAAGATTGGTTAAGTATTTCAGATTTTCCATGTCTAATCCGACTTCTTCTTTTACCTCTCTTTTTAAAGAGTTTTCCAAGGCATTATACCATTGGTTATTGTAGGCCGGCGTATTAATATAATCGCCAACTTCCAACCCGCCGCCGGGCACCGTCCATTTGCCAGGGAAAGCTTTTTTATTTAAGCTCCTTTTGGTTATGAGATATTTTCCGTCTTTGATTATGATGGCGGTTGAAACAATCCGATGGAGTTCTTTGTCTTTAATGTCCATACGAGTTTTTTAAATTAAAAACGAAGTTATTTAATCAGAGAAAGATCGCCATTAATAATTACCGGCTTCATGGCTTCAATTTCGGTTTTACAATATGGCATTTCGGGAATCGGATTCCATAAAAATATCTTCTGGTTTAAAACATGGGCAAAACCAATTTCCATCAAAGTATTGCCTCCTATATAATTTTTAATGCCGGTTTTATCAAAATTAAGAACGAGAACGGCATCAGCCCCTTGCATTTCTCTCCAAAATTCACGAATAGCATCTAGATTGTATTTTTGATAAAGTTTAATTTTTTCTATTTCTTCATCAGTTTTACCTACTAAATTTTTGTGCAAGTCCGTTAAAAAGGCCTCGTGTCCCAAAGACTGAAGTTTATCTTTAACTTCAACCATTTTATCGACAAATTGCATTGAACCGATTATCCCAATACGCATGCTTTTTATTTTATTTCGCAAGTGGCTGATAAAATTTCTTTGGCCTTCTCTAAATTTTTATCTTCAACTAAAACATAGCTGGTTTCATAGGTATCAATATATAAAATGCTGATTTCAGCGTCAGCCAGAGGTTTTGATAGAGAAGCCACAATGCCGGTCATGGTAAATCCCAAAGGCCCTTGTACTTTAAATGCTCTCCAATCGCCTTCGTATAAAACGCCGCCCGGTATTTTTTCCTGGGGAGCGATAATTGATAGTTCGTCCGGCGTCCGGCTGATAGAGCAAAAACTGATATTTTTGGCCCATTCGGGTATTTCGCTGTTTTTACCTAGATGACAAATGCCTATTTTCTCGGGCAATACGGATAACGTAAGTTTTTCCATAGATTTATTATTAGGCGATGAAGTTTACCTCTTTCAGAATTTGCCTTCATCTTCACCTTCGTCCCGACTTCGTCGGAACTCGGTAGTTAATTATTATTTTTTGTTGCGGGACATTTGAATTAAGCAACTCGGAAAACGCCCGTTATAGAGGCATTATAGGATTTTTTGGGGAATTTGGCCAAGGCCGGATTGAGAAACAAGTAGGTCGGTTTTTCTACCGAATAATCCCTTCGAATATCTCTATCTGACTTAAATTCTTAAATTTCGCAAAATAAGGGAGCTTGATCGTCGATGTTTTCAGAGTGTCTTTGATTCGATTATATTGCTCATGCGAAACTATCCTGGTTATTAATCTTGAATCTCTTTCTTCTAAAATGCCGCGACCTACCCAAAAATCTACGAATGATGATCTGGTTGACCCTAATATTAACCAATTGCTTATGTTTTCGTAACCCAGACCGAACGTAAAAACTAATGGTATATGGTTATCTCCTTCAAAATAACCAGATCTCAGTTCGAAGTCCGCATCATAGAACGAGTCATTTATCAATTTCGCCTCCAGTATTTTATTTTGTTTTTCTTCTTCGCCTAATAAACTCCAATCGTGCTCACCGTTCCACATAATATTATTCGGGGTTCTGTGCAGTCGGTTCTTCAATTCCTCTTCAGACAATCTGGCCCACTCCAATCTTTTTTTGGGCAAGATCTCGTTAATGCGCTGAAATAATTTTTCTGGAGGATATTGATTACGGCATCTTACATACTTTACTTCTAAATTTTTAGGAAGATGATTGGAAAATTCCTTTATTAAATCTTCAAAACTGCCGGAGTACTTTTCTGAGGCATCTTCGGGATAGTTATCCATTAGTCGCAATATGATATCTTCTGATTCATATTCTAAAATTACTCCCGGGTCATAAACCGCTAATATGGGCAGAACATATTCTCGCATAAAACACAGATTAAAAGCTTCTGCCCAATCGATCTCCGGATACGATTTGTTCCAGAAGTTTTTATATCCGCCGAAGCAAGCTATTAAATATATGGGCTTATTCTGCTCTATTCTTCCAGAAACCCGAGCCAACATATCTTCTCTGGTTTTATTTTGTATCTTTCCTCTTCGATAGTTATTTCTTAAGAGCTTGTCGGTGATCCATTCGGCTTTTAGGGATGGGCTATTGGCAAACTTATCACTGCTTTTATCAAAAGAACTGTTAGTTGTACTGGTCCACGCGTCTTCAAGATATTTATTATATTTATCCATATTATATTTATCCAATTGGCGGAGAGGGTGGGATTTGAACCCACGAACCCTTTCAGGTTGCGTGCTTTCCAAGCACGTGCACTAGGCCACTATGCGACCTCTCCATTTTACAGAGACCCGGCCTCTGCTAATCTCAAATTTCTTTAAATATTCTTTTTCCTTTATTTTTTCCGAAATTTAATAAAATCTTTTTATCTTTATTTATGTAAGCGGCTAAGATCTTGCCAATAAACATAACGTGGTCGCCAGAATTTATCTCTTTCTGAAGTTTGCATTCAAGATTTATGGTTGCTTTCTTAATTAAAGGAGCTTTAATAAACTTTGCTTTTTCTGTTTCAATTTCAGTTTTTTTAAATTTATTAACTTTACTTCCTGTTTGCGTCCCAAAAAAATTAACTTCTTTCTCTAGTTCTTTGTTTGGAACCGCCACAACAAACTCTTTACTCCGGCTAATTAATTTATGCGTATGGCCTTCTTTTGACAATACCACCGCGAATAAGGGCGGCTCAACAGAACATCTTGTTTTCCAACCTGCGACCATGCCACCTGGTTTGCCTTTTGAATCAACTGAAACCACAAAAACGCATGTTTCTGGCTTAAATTTATCAAAAGCTTGTTGAATAGCAACTCGTTTCATATTGTCCTGAAAAACTACTTTCCCTTAACAAACTCCTCAACTATCTTTTTGGCTTCGTCGTCGGTTTTTTGGATAAGCGGATGTTTCATAAAATAAGAACTGACTTCCTGATAGCCGCTTAATTTTCTGTCTAAAGCTAACTTGGCGCAGCGAATTGCGTCAATGACCACGCCGGCTGAATTGGCTTTATCATCAACTTCCAACCTCAACTCTACGGAATAAGGCACATCGGCAAACATCCTGCCCTCCACTCTCATAAAAGCCAGTTTGGTATTGCCTAAAAACGGAATAAAATCCGAAGGCCCGATATAAACGTTGTCGGCTTTGATGTCTTTTTTAATTTGGCTGACCACGGCTTCGGTCTTGCTGATTTTCTTGCTTTCTAACCGGCTTCTTTCCAGCATATTCAAAAAATCAGTATTGCCGCCGACGTTTATCTGATAGGTTTTATCAATGGTAGTTCCCCTGTCCGAACAAAGATGAGCCAGAACACGGTGAACAATCGTGGCTCCCACCTGGCCTTTGATGTCGTCGCCGATTATCGGAATTTTTTTCCTTTTAAATCTGGCGGCCCAGTTTTTATTGGAAGCGATAAAAGCCGGCAAGCAATTAACAAAAGCGCAGCCGGTTTTTAAAGCCATTTCAGCCCAAAATTCGGTGGCTTTCTGGCTGCCTACCGGCAGATAATTTACCAAAACTTCGGTTTTAGTTTTTTTTATTTCCTGTTCAATTTCTTTTTTTAATTTTTCTACGGGCGTCGGATTTTTCAAAGGCTTAATTCTGTTTTCCACGTAAATGCCAATGCCGTCCAAAACCGGCGATTCTTTGACGACAACCTGGCTTTTGACTAATTTTGTCCACTTAACCAGATTTGGATAAGCAAAAACCGCTTTATCCAAGGTTTGGCCGATCTTGTTAGCACCGACGTCAAAAGCCGAAACGAATTCAATATCAGCAAAAGAATAAGGCCCGATTTTTTGGTGCATCAAGCCAATTGGCTCTTTGCCTTTGTGTTTTTTATAATACTCTATTCCCTGGACTAAACCGGAAAAACAATTGCCGACACCGATGATACCGACTCTAATTTTTTTTGCCATAAATTTTAAACCTGCATTTCTCTTAATGCTTTTATCCGTTCTTCGACCGGCGGATGCGTCATAAAAAGTTTATGAAACCAGGAGGCTTTTTCTTCTCCTCTAAAAGGACTGGCAATATATAAATGCGAAGTGGCGTCAGTCGCTACTTTTAAATTATTCGGGTCAGCGGAAATTTTTTCCAGCGCCCTGACTAGTCCTTCGGGATATCTGGTTAATAACGCTCCAGAAGCGTCGGCTAAAAATTCTCTTTTTCTGGAAATAGCCAATCGAATTAAAGTGGCGGCAATGGGCGCCAAAATCGCAGCCAAGATAGCGATAATGGCCAATATGGAACCGGCCGAATCGCGGGAATCTCTTTTGCGGCTGCCGCCAAAAAAACTGATTCTTAAAAAGAAATTGGCCAGCAAAGAAACAATGCCGGCTAAAATCACAATCATGGTTTGCAGTAGCATATCTTTGTTGCCAACGTGAGACAACTCGTGAGCGATTACTCCTTCCAGCTCCACTCTTTCTAATTTTTCTAAAATTCCGCGGGTCACAACAATTATGGCGTGATTTTTATCCCGGCCGGTCGCAAAAGCATTAGGCTGAGCTTCGTTTAAAATATAGATTCTGGGTAACGGCAGACCAGCGGTAATACAAAGATTTTCCACCAAACGATAAAGCTCGGGATTGTCCGTTTTTTGAATCAGCTGGGCATGAGTTATCGCCAAAACAACTTTGTCCGAATACCAATAACTGCCAAAACTGGTGAAAACACTGAAAATTACCGCAAAAAATAAAATACTTTGGCTTTTTAAAATATAACTGAAGAGCCAGCCTAAAAGAATAATCAAAATAAAAAATCCGGTCATCAAAAACCAAGTCTTGCGGATGTTAGAATCAGCTTGAGTGTATAGAGTCATCTAGCAAGTCCGCCCGGGGGCGGACGCAGCTGAAGATGAAGCTTTAGCTTCATCGCCTAGCAATTTTTTAATAATTATTTAATCTTTTGTAAAAATTCACGGGCTAATTCGCCGGTCAGACTGCTGCTTTCGTAAAATTCTTTCCAAACCACCACGATATTAGCGTCATTAAAAATGGCCCGCTGAACTTCGCGAATCGTATCGCCGCCAGCCATTGAAATCAAAACGTCGTAGCTGGAGCGAATCTTGGTTATTTGCTGAAAAGGAATCGGTTTGTCCTTGTTAAAAACTTCTTCGTCAACCCCGCGATGCAAAATGACGACATCCGGCAGCTTTTGCAGCTTTCTCAACATTTTTATCGGCTGTTCCACATTCATCATATCAATCATCGAATCGATTTCTGCTTCTTGGCATTTTAAAATCAAACTGTCAATGGTTTCGATGGGGGCGTTGCCATTAACGGTAATAGCGCTGGCGCCGGCTTCTTTGGCAATACTGACTTCGGTCGCTCCTCGGTCTTGGCATTTCATATCAGCCACAATATAAGGAACCATTAAAGATTCGGTTCCCAAGCCGATTTCACTAAGAAACCGATCATTCCATCGCTGAGAAATAAACCTAATCGCTTCGGCGCCGTATTTTTTTATCAAAGGCGTGCCAGCTTCTAAAATTATCCTTTTATCCAAAGGCAAATCAGAGATAATGTTTTGAGCATCATGTAAAGTGCTGTTTAAAGCAACCTGAAGATAACGCAGTTTTTTATTGAGCATTATTTGCCGGTTATTCTTTTAAATCCTTCGATTATTTCAATTGGTAAGGCAAAAATGACGGTGCTGGACGGATTGGTGGTCGCGGCCTCAATAGTTTGCAAAGTTCTTAAAGAAATGGCGCCGGAAACAGTCAATTGTTCCATGGCTTTTTTTAGATTTTCGGCGGCCGAAAGTTCTCCTTGCGCCCTGATAATAACGGCTCTTCTTTCCCGCTCTGATTCGGCTTGCTTAGCCATTGATCTTTTCATATCAGCCGGAATTTCAATGTCTTGGATTTTGATAGCCGTGACACTAATTCCCCAGCCTTCGGTAGCCTGATCAACAATTTGCTTAATTTCATTGGCTGTATGGTCCCTTTCGGTTAAAAGCGAGTCCAGTTCCACCCCGCCGATGACATCCCGCAAAGCGGCTTGAGCATATTGGGCAATCGCAAAGGAATAGTTTTGAATCTTTAAGAAAGCGTCTTCAGCCTTGATAACCTGAAAATAAACAACCGCGTTAATGCCAACCGGCACGTTATCCTTGGTAATGGCTTCCTGCTGGGGAACGTCAACCGTGCTTATTCTGATATCAATTTTAATCATTCTTTGGACTCCGGGAAAAATCCAAGTTAATCCCGGATCGCGAGTGCTGGTATATTTTCCGAAAGTCAAAGCTATACCCCTTTCGTATTGATTGACGACGCGAAAACCGGGCAAAATAAAGAAAACGAAAAAAGCAATTAAACCGCTGATGAAATACATAATATTTTGGTATTAAAGATTAAGATTTACTCGTGACCTTTTTAAAATTTGACGCTGGGAACTTCTTTTTCTCCTTCTTCGACTTGAAAAAAATCCATTTTGCCAAAATTGAACAAGTTGGCCACCATGTTGGCCGGAAAAGTTTCAATCTGGATATTCAAGTCCCTGACATTGCCGTTGTAAAAACGACGCGCCGCCTGAATTTTGTCTTCTGTGTCTCTTAAATCGCGCTGCAATTCCAAAAAGTTGGTTGAGGCTTTCAAGTCAGGATAATTTTCCGCTACGGCGAAAAGCGATTTTAAAGTTGAAGAGAGCATATTTTCCGCCTCGCCTTTTTCTTTTAAACCGTTAGCATTCATAGCCGCAGCTCTGGCTTGGGTAACTTTTTCAAAAATTTCTCTTTCATGAGCGGCATAACCTTTAACCGTTTCCACTAAGTTGGGAATCAAATCATGCCTTCTTTTCAGCTGGACATCGATGTCCGACCAGGCCTCTTTGGCGCGGTTTTTTAGAGTAATTAAACGGTTATAGCTGCCTATCAACCAAATTATTACTACGGCGACGATAATTAGAATTATTGCCATATATAAATTAGAAGTTAGTTATTAGAAATTTTTTATGTTTCGGCCTGTTTTCAGTATAACCAAAAACTCCGCCGAAAGCAATCAGCGAAGTTTTTAAATAGCGCTTACAGGGGTCAGACCCCGGTAAGCTTAATAATCGCCGCCCATTGACGGCATTCCGCCCCTTTCTTTTTTCTCTTCCGGCTTTTCAGCGACCACCGCTTCCGTAATCAAGAACATGGCCGCAGCCGAAGCGGCATTTTGTAAGGCACTCCTCACCACTTTGGTCGGGTCAACAATGCCGGCCTGCATCAAATCCTGATATTCCATGGTTTTAGCATTAAAGCCAAAATTATCTTTGCCTTCTTTAACTTTCTGAGCAACAACTGCGCCGTCAACTCCGGCGTTCTGGGCGATTTGACGGATAGGCGATTCCAAAGCTTTCTTTAAAATATTAACTCCAGTTAATTCATCACCTTCTAATTTTAATTCATCCAAAGATGATAATACTCTTAACAACGCTACTCCGCCGCCCGGCACAATTCCCTCTTCCACAGCCGCTTTAGTAGCTGACAAAGCGTCTTCGGTTTTTCTTTGCTTGGCTTTTTGTTCCACTTCCGTAGCCGCCCCCACCTTGATAACCGCTACGCCCCCGGACAATTTGGCCAATCTTTCCTGAAGCTTATCTTTATCAAAATCGGATTCGGTTGTTTTTAATTCTGCTTTTATTTGAGCGATTCTGGCGTCAATTTTTTCCTTTTTGCCCTTGCCTTCGATAATCGTAGTATTTTCTTTGGACGAGACCACTTTTCTGGCTTGGCCCAATTGTTCCAAAGTAATGTTTTCCAGTTTCAATCCCGTCTCTCCCGAAATTACTTCAGCTCCAGTGACGACCGCAATATCTTCCAGCATTTCTTTTCTTCGGTCGCCAAACCCCGGCGCTTTAATGGCCAAAGTGTTAAATACGCCTCTTAATTTATTGACTATTAAAGTAGATAAAGCATCGCCTTCAACCTCATCGGCGATAATCACTAATTCTTTTTTGCCGGTTTGGGCGATCTTTTCCAAAACCGGCAGAATTTCCTGCAAAGAAGACAGCTTTTTGTCGGTGATTAAGATATATGGATCTTCATAATCAGCCGTCATCCTTTCCACGTTAGTAACCAAGTAAGGCGAGACGTAACCGCGGTCAAACTGCAAGCCTTTAACAATTTCTTTCTGGATACCGAAAGTTTTTGATTCTTCTACGGTAATGACGCCGTCTTTGCCGACTTCCTGCATAATTTCCGCAATCAAGTTACCGATTTCCTCATTTTCCGCTGAAATTTTAGCCACTTGGGCCATTTCTTCTTTGGTGGAAATTATTTTTGAAATTTGTTTCAAACTGGCTACGATTTTTTCCGTGCCTTTTTCAATGCCTCTTTTTAAGGCCAGGGCATTAGCTCCCGCGGCCACGTTTTTCAGGCCTTCCTGGATAATAGCTTGAGCTAAAACCACGGCCGTAGTCGTGCCGTCGCCGGCGATGTCATTGGTTTTTTCCGCCACTTCTTTGACAATTTCAGCTCCTAAATTTTCCACTCTGTCTTCCAGTTCAATTTCTTTGGCAATGGTTACTCCGTCGTCGCAGATTTCGGGTGCCCCAAATCCCTTGTCCAAAACAACGGATTTTCCTCTAGGCCCCAAAGTCACCTTGATAGTATTAGCCAGCTTATCAACGCCTTCTTTTAATTTTTTGCGGGCAATTTCTTCAAATAAAATTTGTTTGCTCATGTTTTTATTCTAAAATCGCGAGAATGTCTTCTTCTTTCGCAATTAAATATTCTTTGTCATCGACTTTGATTTCGCTAGGACCATATTTAGTAAACAAAACCTTATCCCCGGCTTTCACTTCCAAAGGAATAATTTTGCCGTCATTGGTTTTTTTGCCCGGACCCACGGCAATTACCTTGCCCTGTTCAGGTCTTTCTTTTTCAGCTGTATCGGGCAATAGAATGCCGGCTTTAGTTTTCTCTTCTTCTTTTATCGGTTCGATTAAAATATGATCGGCTAATGGTTTGATCTGCATATATTTTTATCAATGTATTAGTTAGAGTGATAATTCTATATTAGAGAGATAGAAAATTTTGTCAAGATTTTAAAATCAGCTTCAGATACTGTCCTGTACAACTTTTCTTGCTGCCGGCAACTTCTTTTGGCGTTCCCTCGGCGACCAGGTAACCGCCTTTCTCCCCGCCTTCCGGGCCCAAATCAATCACCCAATCAGCATTTTTAATCACGTCCAAATTGTGTTCAATAACCAAGACCGTGTTGCCTTTTTCCACCAACCCTTTGAGAACTTGAATCAACTTTTTAATATCGTCGAAATGAAGCCCGGTCGTCGGCTCGTCTAAAATGTAGAGTGTTTTACCGGTGGCTTTGCGGGACAACTCCGTGGCTAATTTAATTCTTTGCGCTTCCCCGCCGGATAATGAAGGCGCCGGCTGGCCTAATTGGACATAATTCAAGCCGACTTCATTCAAAGTCTTTAATTTTTCGTAAAGCCCCATAATATTTTTGAAAAACTCCAAAGCTTCCTCCACCGTCATCTCCAGAACTTGGCTGATATTTTTACCCTTATATTCAATCGCTAAAGTTTCCTGGTTAAATCTTTTGCCTTGGCATTCGGAACATTGGACATAAACATCGGGCAGAAAATACATTTCAATTTTTTTCACTCCCTGACCTTCGCAAGCCTCGCAGCGGCCGCCTTTAACGTTGAAAGAGAACCGCCCCGCCCGATAACCTCTGATTCTGGCTTCTTTAGTCTTAGTAAACAAATCGCGGATAAAAGCGAAGGCACCCGTGTAAGTCGCGGGGTTGCTTCTCGGCGTCCGGCCAATGGGCGATTGGTCAACCAAAACAGCTTTGTTAAGATTTTGTAATCCTAAAATTTCTTTGTATTCGCCAGGTTCATCTTTGGCGCGATAAAATCTTTTCAAAAGAGCTCTGGCTAAGATATCGTTCATCAAGCTGCTTTTCCCCGAACCTGAAACACCGCTTAGACAAATAAACTTTCCCAAAGGAATTTTTACATCAATGTTTTTCAAATTATGTTCCTTAGCTCCTTTAATCATTAAATAATTAACTTTCGGAGGTCGGGACTCCGATGATCTTCGTATTGGTCGAGGTCGAACCTCGACCAGTTTTCTTCCAGAGAGATAATCTCCGGTTAAGGTATGAGATTTAAGCAACTCTTTCGGTGTTCCTTGAAAAATAATTTTGCCGCCGTGCTTCCCCGCTCCCGGCCCGACATCAACCACCCAATCAGCCGCCATGATTGTTTGAGCGTCATGCTCCACCACAATGACGGAGTTTCCCAAGTCCCGCATTTTTTTCAAAGTTTCAATTAACCTGCCCTGATCTCGCGGGTGCAACCCGATCGAAGGTTCATCCAGAACATACAAAACGCCGGTCAATTTGGAACCGATTTGCGTTGCTAACCTTATTCTTTGTTCTTCTCCGCCGGACAAAGTGTCGGTTTTTCTGTCCAGTGCCAAATAATCCAGGCCGACATCAATTAAAAATTGCAGGCGATTAACAATTTCTTTGGCAATCGGCTGACTGATTTTCGGTTGCAAGGTTTGGATTTTTTCGAAAAATATTTTTAGCTTTTCAATCGGCGTCTCGGCAACATCATTAATTGATTTGCCGGCGACTGTTACGGCCAAGACTTCCGGTTTCAATCTTTTCCCAAGACACGCTTCGCATTGTTTTTCAATCATATATTGCGCTATTTCCTCGCGGCTGTAGTCAGATTCGGTCTCATGGTATCTCCTTTCCAAATTAGGTATGACCCCTTCCCATCCGTCATTACCGTAAAGAATTAAATCGATAATTTCCTTGGGAAGTTCTTTGACGGGAACGTCCAGCGAAAAATTATGCTTTTCAGCCAAATCCTGCAATTTCCACCAAAAATATCCTTGCCGGCCGATTTTATGGGAAGCATGCGCCCAAGGGAAAATCGCCCCCTCGGCAATCGTTAAATTATAATTCGGTATGACTAATTTCGGGTCAACCTCCAATTTTTGCCCTAAACCCTGGCAAGCCGGACACGCGCCAAACGGCGAATTGAAAGAAAAAAGCCGCGGCTCCAATTCGGGTAAAGATATGCCGCATTCTTCGCAAGCGAAATGTTCGCTGAAAATAAGGTCATTAGGCTTTAGGACTTTAGACCTTAGGGCTTGACTGACGATAACAATGCCTTTACCAAGTTTTAAGGCGATTTCTAAAGAATCGGTTAAACGCGATTTATCTAAATCCTTATCTAAAATTAACCTGTCAACCACGACTTCAATATTATGTTTTTTGTTTTTATCCAACGGCCTGGCTAAAACCTCATTGACCCGATAAACAATATCGTCAACTCTCACCCTGGCAAAACCAGCTTTTTGAATTTCAGACAGGATTCCTTCGTGTTCTCCTTTTTTCCCCCTGATTACCGGTCCCAGAATAGTTATTTGGCTATTTTGAGGCAGTTTTAGAGTTTGTTCTTTAATTTGGTCAATGGTCTGACGCGAAATCGGTTTCCCGCATTTAGGACAATGCGGCTGGCCCACTCTGGCAAACAAAAGCCGCAGATAATCATATATTTCCGTAATCGTCCCGACGGTGGAGCGCGGGTTGTGAGACGCTTTTCTTTGGTCAATGGAAATTGCCGGGCTTATTCCTTCAATTTTATCAACATCAGGCTTATCCATCACGCCCAAAAACTGACGGGCGTAGGGAGACAAAGATTCAACATATCGTCTCTGGCCTTCGGCATATAAGGTATCGAAGGCTAAAGATGATTTGCCGGAACCGGAAAGCCCGGTAATAACAACCAGTTTATTTTTAGGAATATCAACATCTATATTCTTTAGGTTATGGACCCTGGCTCCCCGAATTTTAATATAGTTTTCGGTCATAGCGGTTGTCTATTATAAACTAAATTTTCTAAAATTTCAATGGCAGTGTAGAATAAGCTTGATGCACAAAATTTTACCTTGGTTGATCTTCATATTTTTTGCGGGCTTAGCCGGTTTTGTTGTTTTAAACGGAATTAGCCAGTTTGAAAAAACCATTAGCTATCAACCGCCACCGCTTATCTTAACTAAAGAAAAATCGATTGAAATAATTTTAGTTGGAGATATAATGTTGGACCGCGGGGTTGAATACCAAATTTTGAAAAATGGTCAGGGTGATTTTAAGTTTCCCTTTTTGAAAATCGCTGACTACTTAAAAACAGCTGATATTGTTTTTGGCAATCTGGAAGGACCAATTTCCGATAAAGGTACAAAAGTCGGCAGCATATATTCTTTCAGAGATGATCCTAAGGCGATTGATGGCTTAACTTTTGCCGGTTTTAATATTTTATCACTCGCCAACAACCATGCTTTTGACTACGGCCGAACGGCTTTGGAAGATACTTTTTTAAAATTAAAAACAGCTGACATTGATTATGTCGGCGCAGGATTCAACGCGTCGGAGGCCGAATCTCCGACAATTAAGACGGTTAACGGAACAAAAATAGGATTTTTGGCTTTTACTGATTTGGGTTCTTCCTATTGGCAAGCCACCGAAAACAATTCCGGTATCAATTGGATAGGCGAAGAGGATAAATCCTCTTCTTCATCTGCGCTTTCGCTCCGCGAAAGCTTGCTAATACAAGAAGCGAAAAAACGAGTTGATGTTTTGATTGTTTCTTTGCACGCCGGCGAGGAATACAAAAAAGAGCCTACGCAGTTTCAGATTGATTTTGCCAAAATGGTGATTGACGCAGGAGCCGACCTTGTCGTCGGCTCTCACCCGCACGTTGTCCAGCTTAATGAAATCTACCCTTCGGCCGGCTCAGGGCAAGTGGGCTATGTCTTTTACAGCTTGGGTAATTTCATTTTTGACCAAAGCTTCTCATCCGAAACAATGCAAGGCGAAGTCGTAAAAATTGAAATTCAGAATAAAAAAATAAAAACGGCTTCGCCACAGAAAATAAAAATCAACAATTTTTACCAACCCGAGTTGACAAATTAAGATATTATGATTATAATAGCGCCAGAGTAAAATAAATGGCCTAAAAGGCCAAAGGAGGACTTCAAAGTGAAAAGGATCTGGGGAATCTGTCTAGCGATCATTGTGGGTCTGACGGTGCTACTAACTTCAGCGGTGCCGGCAGCAGCGGCTGGATCATCTGACAGCGATGAAATTGTCATTGGCCCTGTGGAGGTCGGGCCGGTATTTGAGGTAACAACTACAAGCGTCGAGAAGACCAGCAACTTGAAGCTGTTCCCAGGAGACTGGGTGGCAACGATAACTTGGCAGGTGAAGAATCTGGCCAAGGAGAAAAAGTACGTTTTACAAAACAACTGGACGGAGAATCCTAGCGGCGCCTATGTAGGTCTCCGCACTGAATACACTATCCAGGGCGGAGAAAAGGTGGCTAATTACGATAACACCTTCGGGATCAACGCTGGAAATACCATGACCCTTAGCGTTAAGGTTTACATGTCTAGCGATGCGCCGGCGACAACTGGTCTAAAAATCCACATCAACAAACCGAAACTGACCTTACCGCCTGACCTTTCCTCTCCAGGAAAGGGATAGCCCTGATCTTTCTCCTCTTAATCTTGCCCCTTGTTCGTTCGATCGGACAAGGGGTTATTTTTTTAATTGTAGAAATCACTACTTTAAGCTAAATTTAAAATATGGATAGATTCCATTTTATAAATAAGAATAAAATTTCTCAGTTGCCCGAAGCAACCGGCGTTTATGCTTTCTTTAAAGGAGCTCGGCTCCTTTATATTGGCAAGGCGGTGAATATCAAAGAAAGAGTTAAAAACCACTTCAACCAGCCCGGCTATCGAGACGATCTTTTTATTGATAAGGTCAATCATATCGGCTATATCAAAACCAATTCTGAAATTCAAGCGTTGCTATTAGAAGCGAATTTAATCAAAAAATACCAGCCGAAATACAATATCACTTGGAAAGACGGCAAAAATTATTTTTGGGTAGGAATAACCAAAGAAGAACTGCCGAGAGTGTTTATAACGCACCAACCGCAACTAAAGCCTAAAGCCTATCGCCTAAAACCTAATTTTATTGGGCCGTTTGTGGAAGGAACGGCGCTGAAGAGAGCTTTGGATTATTTGAGAAAAGCATTCCCCTATTATACTTCAAGAAAACATCCTCAAAAAAACTGTCTTTGGTGTCAGCTAAAACTCTGTCCCGGACCCAACCCTGACAAAAAAAGTTATCAAAAAAATATCAGGAACCTGATTGCCGTCCTGCAGGGAAAAAGCCAACTGGTTTTGTCGGGGTTAAAAAAAGAAATGAAAAAAGCTGCGGCTTCGCAAGGTTTTGAATTAGCTGGCAAAATCCGAGATCAAATCGAATCCTTGGAAAAAATCATCGCCCATTCCCACGTTTTTGAACCCATTGATCTCAACCCCACAGAGAATGAACTTCCGAAGAAATGGAGTTTCAAAAGAGTGGAGGCGTATGATATTTCTAATATCCAGGGGAAAACGGCTGTCGGGTCTATGGTGGTTTTTATTGACGGAAAACCGGACAAAAGCCGATATCGCAAATTCAAGATAAAAATGAGGAACGAACCCAATGATACTGCTATGATAAAAGAAGTGATATCAAGAAGATTTGGGCATCCCGAATGGCCGTATCCCGATTTAATTCTGATTGACGGAGGAAAAGCGCAACTTAACGCCGCGATATCAATTCTAAAACCTAAAGCCTATAAGCTAAAACCTAAGGTTATGGCTATTGCCAAAAGAAAAAACGAATTATATATAGGAGGCGAGAAAAAACCGGTTTTACTGAAAAGTTTACCGCGAGAGGTTTTTAATCTGATTTTGCAACTACGCGATGAAGCTCACCGTTTTGCCTTGGCCTATCACCATAAATTAAGAAAGAAGACGTTGCTAGAGGACTAATTTTCTGCTAAACTAATCTAAAGGTCAATACTCAAAGAAGCTTCGCTTCTTTTCGATCTGCGCTTTTATTGCGTAAAAGCTTGATGATTAAACTCATTTTCCAAATTATATCCGGCATTTTAAGCTTGTGGCTGGCGGTCAAATTCGTGCCGGGCGTAACATTCTCGGGTGAATTTAAGTATCTAATCATGGCGGGCGCTTTATTGGGTTTGCTTAATTTTTTCGTCAAACCTATTTTGAAATTAATTACTTTGCCTTTACGCATCTTGACTTTAGGGCTGTTTTCCCTGATAATCAATATGTTTTTAGTCATGGCGGTCGATATTCTCTTTGTTGAATTAACCATTCAGGGAATTGTTCCGCTCTTTTGGACCACGGCCATCTTGTGGCTGGTCAGTTATTTTTTGGGATTTTATCCTAACAAAAGAAAAGTGGTTGCGATCGAGGAATAGAGGTTAAGTTAAACTTATGGCACAATATTTACCTTTGGCGCAAATTATCGTTTCTTTGCTTTTAATCGCTTTAATCCTTTTACAACAAAGAGGCACGGCTTTGGGATCGGCTTTCGGCGGCGGAGGCGGAGGCAGCTTTTACGGCACGATGAGAGGTATTCAGAAAAAAATTTTTGTGGCTACTATCGTTGTCGGAGTCTTGTTTATTGCCTTATCCCTGTTCAACCTCTTGTCTTAATTTCAAAATGTCTCTCTTTTTTTTAAAGTGGCCTAGCAAATCACAATGGCTAGGTCTGCCTAAACTTTTAGATAGAAAAGAAAAAATTATTCTTTTGGTTCTTTCGGTTCTGTTTATAACCAGTTTTATTTTTTTAGCGGTCCATTTTTATTTAAAAAATACTGAAATAGTGCCCAGCCAGGGCGGAATTTATACTGAAGGAATTTTAGGATCACCCCGCTTTATCAACCCGGTCTTTGCCGCCTCTTCCGATGCTGACCGAGATTTGACTCAATTAATTTATTCCGGTCTTTTAAAATATGATGGTCAAGGCAAACTCCAGCCGGATTTGGCACAAAATTATAAAATTCTGGCTGACAACCAAACCTATGAATTTTATCTGAAAGAAAATCTTTTCTGGCAAGATGGAAAGCCAATTACCTCCGACGATGTTATTTTTACCGTCAAAACAATCCAAAATCCTTCTTTCAAAAGCCCTTTAAGAGCCGGCTGGCTGGGAGTTGATGTGGAAAAAATTTCTGACTTGGGCGTGCGTTTTACTTTAAAAAATCCTTCGGCCGTATTTTTAGAAAATTGCACCTTAAAAATCCTGCCGCAACATATCTGGCAAGACATCTCCTCGCAAAATTTTCCCCTGTCGGTCTATAATCTGAAACCAATCGGCTCGGGCCCTTATAAGGTAAAAAATGTCTCCCAGGACAAAGACGGCAACATCAAGTCGTTGGAATTGGGACTAAATCAGAATTATTATGGTTTATCTCCCAATATCCCGCGGATCATCTTTTACTTCTTCGAGACCGAAGATGAATTAATTTCGGCTTTCAAAAACAAACAGATAGTGGGAGCCTCGGTTTCTGACTGGGAAAAGTCTGCCGGTTTGGATAAAAATAAAACTAATGAATATCGTCTCGATCTGCCCAGATATTTTGCCGTCTTCTTTAACCCGGAAAATGCCAAAGTTCTGACTGATAAAAATGTCAGGCAAGCCTTAAATTACGCCACTGATAAAAAAGAAATCCTGGCCGAGGCTTTGTCAAACGAAGGCAAAGTCGTTGATTCGCCTATTTTGCCCGATATTTATGGCTTTAAAACACCCGAAACAATTTATACGCTTGATTTGGACAAAGCTAAACAGCTTCTGACTGCGGCGGGATTTGCGGAAACTGCCTCGGGAACACAAGAAAAAGTTGTCCAAAAAACGCCCGCTTTTCAATTCAAAAGTAATTTAAGGCTGGGCTCGCAAGGGAACGAAGTCCAGGAACTGCAAAAATGTTTAGCCAAAGATACAACCCTTTATCCTGGCGGAGAAATTACGGGATATTTCGGCCAAAACACCAAAGCGGCCGTCATTAAATTTCAAGAGAAGTATAAAGACGAAATTCTGACTCCCGCAGGGTTAGGCGCCGGAACCGGCGAGGTTCTGAAAGCCACCCGCGACAAATTAAACGCCATTTGCGCCGCTCCTTCGCAGGAAAATTTATCCCTTTCTTTCACCCTGACAACCGTCAACCAGCCAATTCTGAAAAAAGTGGCTGAATTATTAAAAACCCAGTGGCAGAAAATCGGAGTAAACCTTGACATCCAAACAATTGACGCCGCCAATTTCACCGAGGAAATCATCCGACCCCGTAATTATGAAATGATTTTATTCGGTGAGGTACTGACGATGACCCCCGACCTTTACCCTTTCTGGCATTCTTCTCAAATAAAAGACCCCGGATTGAATCTGGCCGACTATCAAAATAAAGATGCCGACAAACTCCTGGAAGATGCCCGCCAAAGTACCGAAGCCAGTTCAACCGAATCATCTTTGGAAAAATTTCAGGATATCCTGATCGCTGATGCGCCGGCCGTATTTCTATACTCGCCCGATTACCTTTATCTGGTTTCAAAAGATATTAAAGGAATTGACGTTAAAATTATTACCGATCCTTCCCAACGTTTTACTGGTATAGAAAAATGGTATATTAAAACAAAAAGAGTATGGCGCTAAGAAAGGAAATCAGACATCTAGACGATATGAAAAAAGTGCTGGCTGACCGGTTCTGGTTAAAAACGGCTAAAAATTTTCCGGTTTATTATGTTTTGAGAGAAGCCAAGAAGATTAAAGACATCAGTTATGACGTCACTCTGATGCCGCCTCATCAGTTAGGCAAAGAATTAGCCAAAACGAAAGGCAACCGCAATTCTAACGGATTTCTGGAACTGTATACGGCTCTAGCCGGCCGAGCTATCCTCTTATTGCAAAAAACCAAGGCGGACACTGTCCAAGATGTGATGGCGATAGTTTTAAAAAAGGGAGATTATTTTGTAATTCCAAGGCTCTACGCCACCATTACCATTAATCCTTCTCCCCGTCTGCCTCTCAAAATTGCCACTTGGACCGCCAAAAAAAATAAAAATATCTATACCGAACTGGAAAAAAGACAAGGCGCCTGTTATTATTATACGAAATCGGGCTGGATAAAAAATAACAATTATAAAAAAATACCCAAATTACGCTTTGCCAAACCATTGAAGAAAAAACCTGAAGATCTATCTTTTTTATTAGAGTCAAAGAAATAAATTTCTTTTCCATCTGCGTTTTTAATAAATTAAAAACTTGCTATGTCAACAGTTAAAAAAGCGATTATACCAATTGCGGGATTAGGCACCAGATTTTTGCCCTTAAGCAAAATTGTGGCTAAAGAGTTTTTCCCTTTGGTTGACAAACCGGTTTTGCAATATATCGTTGACGAACTGACAGCCTCGGGGATAACGGAAATAATTTTTGTCAATCGACCGGGCCGAAAGGCGGTTCTGAATTATTTCAAAAAATATTTTGACAAATCCCCGGAGATTGAAAAAATCTTGAAGATAAGACAAAAGAAATCTCTGCTGGAAGAACTGAAAAAATTAGAGAAAATTTCAAAAAAAATTTCCCTCTCGCAGATAATCCAAGAAAAGCCGCTCGGCGACGGTAATGCTCTTCTGAAAGCGGAAAAATCATTGGGTAAAAAACCGGCGGCTGTTTTATGGGCCGACGACGTCATTGAATCAAAAACTCCCTGCATCCTTCAATTGATTAAAGCCTTTGAAAAATATAAAAAACCGGTGGTCGGCCTTTACCGAATTCCCAAAGAAAGCTTTCAATTTTATGGCATGGTCGGCGTAAAAAAAATAGCCAACCGAGTTTATAAAATTGAAAAAATAATCGAGAAGCCGAAAACCATTAAAGAAGCTCCTTCTGATTTGGCCTTAGTCGGCCGATATGTCCTTACTCCCCAAGTTTTTGCCTGGCTTAAAAAAGCAAAGTTAAACAAAAATCGCGAACTGATAACCAATGAAGTTTTAGCTGACAAAATAAAGGAGGGCGAAGAAGTTTATGGCTATGAATTTGAGGGGAAATGGCTGGAGTGCGGCAACAAATTAGCTTACTTAAAATCAAACTTTTATCTTTCTTTAAAGAATCCTCAATTCGGTCCGGCTCTCAAAAAATATCTTAAAAACATATAAAATAACGGTCAAAGAAGATAAATCTTCTTTTCCATCTGCGTTTTTACTTCGTAAAAACTTGCTGGCGGACGTGGCGGAACTGGCATACGCGTAGCGTTCAGAACGCTATGCCCAAAAGGCTTGTGGGTTCAACTCCCACCGTCCGCACCAATAAATATTCACTAACTAACGTTAATTTATGCTAAAACAACAAAATTTACGAATCATGCCCTTGGGCGGCCTGGGAGAAGTCGGCCGCAATATGACTCTTCTTGAATATGAAGAGAAAATTTTAATTTGCGACATGGGCTTCCGCATGCCGGGAGAAGATATGCCGGGCATTGATTATATCGTGCCCAATATCAGCTACCTGCAGGGCAAAGAAAAAAATATCCTGGGGATTGTGTTCACCCACGGCCATTATGACCATATCGGGGCGGTTCCCTATTTAATCGGCAAAATCTGGCATCCGCAACTGCGAATTTTTGCTTCTCCCCTGACCCGCGGCATTATTTTAAAAAGACAGGATGATTTTCCGAATTTGCCTAAATTAATCATCGATGAAGTCAAACATGGCTCAAAAATCAGATTGGGGCAATTCGAAATTGAATTTTTCCGCCAGAACCATAATATTCCCGACAACTTGGGACTATTCATCAGGACACCGGTGGGCAATATTGTCAACACCTCCGATTTCAAATTTGACCCGAACCCGGTTAATGATTTGCCGACTGATTTTCAAAAACTGAAACAGCTGGGTGAAGAAAAGGTTTTGCTTTTGCTCTCCGATTCAACCGGCGCCGAAGAAGAAGGCCATTCGCTTTCGGAAAAAACCATTGAAAAAAATCTGGAAGAAATTTTCCAAAAATCAAAAGGCAGAATCATTGCCGCTACTTTCGCTTCCTTAATCAACCGTATTCAGCAGATCATCACTCTCTCGGAAAAATACGGTCGGAGAGTTATTGCCGAAGGATATTCGATGAAAAACAATATCGAAATCTCCAGAACTTTGGGCTATTTAAAAGCCAAAAAGGGCACCTTCGTCAGCTCAAAGGAAGCTAACAGCTTACCCAATGAAAAAGTTACGATTTTGTGTACGGGCGCCCAAGGAGAGGGTTCAGCCGTTCTGATGAGGATTACTTTGAAAGAGCATCGTTTTCTGCGCTTCAGGCGAGGCGATGACGTCATCCTTTCTTCTTCGGTCATCCCGGGCAATGAAAGAACGGTCCAAAACCTGAAAGATAATATCCTGCGGCAAGGCGTCAGGGTTTTTCACTATAAAATGATGGACATTCACGCCGGCGGCCACGCTCAAGAAGAAGAATTGAAAGAAATGATAAAATTAATGAATCCCAGATTCTTTATCCCGATTCACGGCCAATATTCAATGCTGGCCGCCCACGCCGGAATTGCCAGAGATTTGGGTTTGCCTGAGAAAAACGTTCTGATTGTGGAAAACGGCCAAGTAATTAATCTGAGTCAAAAAAGAATTTTTCTGGAAAAAGATTCCATACCCTCCAACTATGTCATGGTTGACGGTTTAGGCATCGGGGATGTCGGCGAAGTCGTTTTGCGGGACCGCCAGATTTTAGCCGAAGACGGCATGTTTGTCATTGTCGTCATAGTGGATAAACAAACTGGCAAGGTCAGGGGTTCTCCTGATATAATATCAAGAGGATTCGTTTATTTGAGAGAATCAAAAGTTTTGCTCAAAGAAACGAGAAGAAAAGTCGTTGACATCATTAATCATGCCGCCAGTTCTAACGGA
>JAVHRH010000010.1:0-1044 GCA_036171555.1 Parcubacteria group bacterium
AAGCTCTAGGTAATGCATCATTTTTCTTTATGATAGTTCCGTCAGGCAATCTAAATCCGCTTAAATGGTGGTGATAACCCATCCACATTTCATTATTTTTTATATGATTAAAAATTTCCTTATATGTTATGGCGGTTATTGGTCCAATAACTAAAAAATCCATCTTATTCTTAAACATTGTCTCAATAAAATCCCGGAACTGACTAAACGGTGGATTCGTAATAACCAAATCATATTTTGAATAATCAACGTCTTGGAATTTAACACCTTTGCCGTTTGCCGGATTATATCCGCTCACAGAAATTGACTTTATGTCATAAGTATCAGCATGGGCGACTAAAAATTTCACAAAGTTACATCTAATCAGAGCAAGTGGCTTTTCAATTTTTTTCTTTGAGGCTTTTATATCTATTTTTTTTATTGTTCCCCCTTTATCCAACAAATTAGATGAAGCGACAAAGCCTTCTTCCTTGAAAACAATCTCTTCATTATAGCTTTCATCCCAATCGCAAGGACAGATAATTCGTTTTCCTTTTAATTGCTTTTGATAAAAAGAAACTTCGTTGGCAACATCCTCATAGAGAGTAAAAAACTCATCGTCTTTAACCTTGTTTGCTATATACAATGGCTGTTTTGTTCTCATAACTTTATTTCATTAAATCATCAAGCGAAACGCCAAGCGCGTCCGCGATTTTTTTAACAGTATCAATGGTGGGATTAGGCGTTGCCCCCGTTTCTATTTTGGCGATTGTATGAAAAGCAAGATTTGCCTTTTTTGACAAGACATCTTGAGAAATATCGAGCTTATTTCGGTATTTTTTTATATTGCTCCCGATTGTGGATTTTTCCTTTGACATATTAGTATAACTTTACTATGATAGTTGGTAGAGATACCGGGTTTGATTATCTATGGTCAGTATATGAGATTTTTAGAAAATGGTCAATCAAAAGTGGTGTATCCGCCTTTGGCGGATACGAAATTCGGCGGAGGCGGAAAAGCGAGGGCAGGCAAAAATTCCTTCCCCCCAACCCCTTTCCTTTTTG
>JAVHRH010000011.1:0-4977 GCA_036171555.1 Parcubacteria group bacterium
TGCCGGCCTGAAGTTTATCGGCTTTAGCGGTAAATAAAACGTAAAGCCGAAAGGCCGACGACCAATTAATCAGTCCTTGCTTCTGCAGGTTCATCGCGATATCCCTTGAGCTTTCGCCTGATTTAACGGAAAACAACCGCTCTTGGGTTGAATTGCGATCTTTGGGTATATAAATCAGTCCCAGCAAAACAACAACAAATAAAACTAAAATTAAATAAGGTAAATATTTTCTCATGACTATTTTTCAACTAGTGGCACAAAAACGAAACCAGGATATTCTTTCTTCTCAAACTCTGTTTCCGTTTTTTTTATAAACAACCAAATTGAATTATTAATTGGCACGACGATTCGACCGCCGATTTTTAACTGTTCCTGCCAGGCCAGCATTAATTTCTGTCCCTTCGCTGCGGCCAGGGCAGCTGAAACTAAAATCTTATCATAAGGCGCTTCTTCGACTCGATAACCCTTTGAACCATCAGCGCAAATAAACTCAACAATCCCCTTCTCTATGAAATTATATTTTGCCACATTATTTTTTCCAAATTCCACTAATTCAGGAATTATGTCGATAGCGATTACTTTTCCTTTTAGACCAACAATTTCTCCAAGGAGTGCCGTTGTCCAGCCGGAACCTGAACCCACATCTAAAATCTTTTCACCGGCTTTCGGTTCTAGTAATTCTAACATAAAAGCCACGACCATCGGCTGAGAAATTGTCTGATTATAGCCTATTGGCAATGCCTCGTTTATTTCCGCCAAATCCTTCAGCGTTTCCGGCAGAAAATCAATTCTTTTAATCCGGCGGAACGCTTCGATTATTCGCGGCGTTTTCAGCCATCTCTCTTGAATTAATTGATCAACCAAATCCATAAGTGTATTTTACCTTTTGATATTTAACTAAACAAGTATTAAAAAAGAGCGGTTCCGCGGAACCGCTCCGGAATCGATCGAGGTTAATTGCGACAATTTGCCTTTCTATAGGCCTCAGTCCTTCCCTTCTTTATTCTCTTTCCGGTTTGGTTGCACTTCAACCAGCCATGAGATAACGGCCTGAAGGTAATTTCCGTCTTTGGAGAAAAAATTAGAACAGCCGGAAGAGCCTCAATAGCCCTCAAAAAGTCTGGAATAAATGTATGAATCTTCTGTCCAGCTTCATCAATTAGACAAACCTCGTCGCTAGTCTTAAAGATAATCTGCCGCAACAGAATTATCCTTCCCGGTAACAAATCATGTTCGTCCATAACATTATGATTCCCGGGTTTGTATTGAATCTGGGCGAAGGTTCCCTTGATCGGAACTTTGATTGTGAATCCTGGCCTGCCAAAATCGTAAGCAAGTTTCTTGCCATCAGAGATATCCGTCGGAAAAACAGAGAACTTGTTAAGGAGCCAGAGAATTTTTCTTTTTCCCTTATCTTTCTTGATAATCATAAACGCCTCCTATCCCTAGATTTCGTTTATTTCCAGTATTTATTTTATAACATTTATTCGTAAAAAAAGCAATGCCGACATAATTTATCGCTTTTTGAGCTTCAGTTTCTGCCAGAAAGGAACTTTGTCAATAATTAAAATGCCGTCCAAATGGTCGACTTCGTGTTGTAAAACGCGGGCCAAGATATTTTCGGCTTGAAATTGGATTTTCTCCCCCGCTAAATTAATGGCCGCCATTTCAATTTTTTTAGCTCTTTTAATTTTTAAAAAAATGCCGGGCAGACATAAGCAACCCTCTTCCGCCGCTTCAGTTGCTTTGCTTTTTTGGATAATTTTGGGATTGATAAAAGCCGCGGCTCCTTTATCTCCCTTAATAACAATAATCCGTTTCAAAATACCTATCTGAGGAGCGGCCAACCCCACGCCTTGATTATCAAACATAATCTCAGCCATTTCTTTGGCTAAGGCCTTGATTTCGTCATTTATCTCCCCTATTTCCGCTGATTTCTTCTTCAAAATCGGATTAGGATATTTTAGAATTTGT
The DNA here is from genome assembly GCA_036171555.1 of Parcubacteria group bacterium. Classification (GTDB taxonomy): domain Bacteria; phylum Patescibacteriota; class Minisyncoccia; order Minisyncoccales; family JAVHRH01; genus JAVHRH01. The sequence goes on from JAVHRH010000011.1 coordinate 1,975, forward strand.
TTTAACATAACTATATGATAGCACTTCGACCCGTTCGATCCAACTCAGGGTCGCCCTGAACGTAGTTGAACGGGCGATAAGCTCAGTGTAAATAAAAAATCGTCCTGAGCGCATCGAAGGACGATTTTTGCGAATAGACTACTGTTTAGAACTTTCTTCCTTTTTTTCTCCCCATTCACGACCGCAACACCAATGACCTTTGCCTCTCTTCGTCATGATCTTCAAACCAATGGCAATCAAGACCAACGGCCAAAATACATTCCAGACATTGTAGAGTATAAAACCCAAACCCTGCAGAAGAAACAAGACGCCGAAAATTATAAGAATTACACCAAGCAACATTTTATTAATAGATTTTTAATTTATCGTTGACCTTTAGGTTATTATAGTAAAAATCGTCTGAATGCCAATTTTTATTATTCACCCTTCGATATGGCTCAGGGCGAATAAAAAATCACGTTTTGGGTGATTTTTTATTCGTATCTCAACGCGTCTACCGGTTTTAATTTTGCGGCGCTCCTCGCCGGAAAGAATCCCGATAAACAGCCGACGCCGATGGAAAACAATAAGCCGAATAAAATAATCCCAGGGGTAATTGACGCCTCAATGTAAAAAACGGGGTGAGCCTGGCCAATCGCCTGAATCAATTTTGCCAATCCCAAACCCGGTATCATCCCGCCCAATCCCCCAATCAAGCCGATAATTCCTGATTCTATTAAAAATATCATAACTATGGTTGAATTCTTGGCTCCCACCGCCTTTAAAATCCCGATTTCCTTGGTTCTTTCCCTGACAGAAGTATACATTGTATTCATAATACCAATGCCGCCAACTAAAACCGCAATGCTCCCGAAAGCAAAAACCACGACTTGGATTATACCCATAATGCCCCCTACAATACTGCCGACGGCCGCACTGGTTAAAACAGAATAAGAGCTCTCTCCCTGCTGGCCGGCCGCCCGCCTTTTGGCATTTTGTTCAAGATTAGTTTTGATGCTTTTGGCGACCTGGTCAACATTATAACCCGCAGATATCTTAGCAATGGCTTCCGGAGCCCCTTTTCTTTCGCCGGTAATATTCTGGTAGATACTTAAATCAACTCCGATCATTGAATCGTCCTGTTTACTTCCCCTAGATTTTAAGATGCCGACAATATCAAACTGCTGGCCTTTGATGGTGGCTTTAGTGTTTATTTTTAACCCGGGGAAAACGTCTGTCGGAACCAAACTGCCCACAACAACCTCTCTTTTTCCGGCTACAGACCAGCGGCCTGCAGCGATTTTCATACCGATGTCATTCTCGTAAATGTCCAAATAATTTCTGATATCCATACCGGCCAAAATAACGGTTTTGGTTTTATCCTGGTAATTCATCAATTCTCCTTTGAAAACATTGGGCACCACGGCTTGAACCCCTTCAGTATTTTTAATGGTGTTCAAATCAGCTTCAGTCAATTCAACTCCACCCATCATGGTCGTCATAATGTCGGAAATGTTGCCCGGTATAATCATGACAATATCAGTGCCTACCGCCCTCAGTTGATTCAGAACCGTAGCCTTCAACCCCTGACTCAAAGAAAGCAAGGACATGATTAAAAATACGCCGATGACGATGCCTAAAATTGTCAGCCAGCTTCTCAACTGCCTGGTTCTTAAATTTTTTACCGCAATTTTGAAATATTCCTTCAGCATTTTATTTTATTTATTGTTTGACCATAAAACTTTTTCTTCCGCAAAATGGTTAGCTACCAGCTGCCCGTCTTTAATATGAACCACCTGGCTGCTGTAATTCGCAATCGTCGGGTCATGAGTGACGACGATAATCGTCTTCCCTTCGTTTTTATGCAAATTAATCAGAATCTCCATAATCTTTTTACCGGTACCGGAATCCAGATTGCCGGTCGGTTCGTCGGCTACAATGATTTCCGGATCGTTAGATAGGGCCCGGGCAATAGCTATTCTTTGTTGTTCGCCGCCGGAAAGCTCCGTCGGTTTGTGGTTCATCCTGTCCTCCAGCCCCAAAGATATTAACAAAGATTTGGCTCTTTCGGTTCTTTCTTTTTCGGACTTGCCTTGAAAAACCATCGGAATCATCACGTTTTCCAAAGCACTGAGATTATGCAACAGATTAAACTGCTGGAAAATAAAACCGATTTTTCTGCCCCTGACCTGAGCCAGTTCGTCTTCCGACATTTTGGCGATATCCTGGTTGTCTAAAAAAATTTGTCCTTTCGTGGGCAAATCAAGACAGCCTACCATATTAAGCATGGTTGATTTGCCGGAACCCGACGGCCCTAAAATAACGACAAAAGCGCCCCGATTAATATCGAGGCTGATTCCTTTCAGAATAGGTAATTGCATCTCGCCTAATTGGTAAATCTTCCAGACGTTGTCTAATTTTATTATCGAACTCTCTGGCATATTATTGAGATGGTATCGCAACTTTTTCCCCGGCCTGCAGACCCGATAAAACTTCCACCATATTGTCGTTGCCTTTTAAACCGACTTGTATTTCCCGTTCGGTTGTTGTCGTATTGTCTTTGGCCACTTGAACAAAAGTTTTACCGTTCTTATCTGTAATGGCTACGCCTGGAATAACCAGAACATTGTCTTTTTCAGCGGCTTTAATAGTGATGTCAGCTGTCATACCGGGCTTTAAACTATCTAGCACTGAGCTGGTCGAAGTGTCAAAACTGATATCAACTTTATAGTAAACCACTCCATCAACAATAATCTGTGCCGGGTCGATAGTTATAATTTTACCCAAAAATTTCTGATTCGGAAAAGCCACCAAACTGATATCAACGGGATTAGCAACCGCTATTTTAACTACGTCGCCTTCATAGATATTAACTTCGATTTCAAAGGGCGAAGCGGGTAATAACGTCATTACCGGATCTGACACACTGGGTTGAGCTAATTCCCCGACTTCTTTTTTAATATCAACTATTTCCCCCTCCACCGGACTTTTTAATTTGGCGTCTTGAATTTGATTTTCCAAAAG
>JAVHRH010000012.1:0-2085 GCA_036171555.1 Parcubacteria group bacterium
GATAAGTTTTCTCACAAAACATTAATAAACTCCTAATATTTTATTATAAAAAAGAGATGAGAACATGAAAATTGTTATAATTGGCTATGGTGCAGTAGGTTCTGTATTAACAAAGATTTTAGCTAAAGAAAAATCAGTTAATTCTATTTTTTGCTTGGATATTAAATTTTTTGAGAAAATCAATTTGAATTTCGTCGGTAATGATAACCGATCCTCCCAAAGAAATAACAATTGTTTCAATGTTTTTCGCCATATAGATTAACTTAGCATAAAGCCGTTGTCTTGTTAATATTGTCATGTCGATATTTATATGCTATATAAAAGAGTATGACAGCCGCAAAAGAAAAAGATATCTTGCCCGAAGAAATGGCCAAATTGGGCCTTCACCTGGGGCATCGTACTTCCAAAATTCATCCCAAGATGAAACCTTATTTGTTTGGTTCAAGAAATAACATCCATATTATTGATTTGGAAAAAACAGCGGAAAAATTGAAAGAGGCCTTATCTTTTGTCAAAGAAACCATCGCCGGAAATAAAATTTTGTTAATCGTGGGAACCAAAATTCAAATGAAAGGTTTGACTCGCGAGACGGCAATTGAATGCGGTTTACCCTACATCAACGAAAGATGGCTGGGCGGCACTTTTACCAACTTTGAAAACATTAAAAAAAGAATTGAGTATTTCAAGGATTTGGAAAGCAAAAAAGCGGCCGGCGATCTGGAAAAATATACTAAAAAAGAACGGGCAGATTTTGACCAGAAGTTGAAAGATTTGACGGTTAAATTCGGCGGAATTAAAACATTGGAAAAATTACCCGATGTTATTTTGGCGTTAGATATGAAAAAGGATTGTTTGGCCGTTAAGGAAGCCAGGGAAAGGGGGATCAAAGTTATCGCTATTGCCCACACCGATGTTGACCCTAATTTGGCTGATTTTCCGATTCCGGCCAACGACGATTCTGTCAGTTCGGTCAAATATATTTTAGACAAAATGAAAGAAGTAATACTAAAAGCCAGACCTAAAAAGAAAGCTGGCGAAGAAAAATAAGATGGTTAGCGTTGAACAAATCAAACAATTAAGAGAAGCCACCGGGATTTCGATTGGTGAATGCCGCAAAGCTTTAGAGGAAGCTAAAGGTGATTTTGCCGGCGCCAAAGAAATTTTAAAAAAATGGGGGAAAGAATTCGCTAAAATCACTGCTCAGAGGGAAGTAAAACAGGGGATTATTACCGGCTATATCCATCCTAATAAAAAAATCGGTGTTCTTTTGGAATTAAACTGCGAAACTGATTTTGTCGCTAAAGGTGCGGATTTTCAAAATCTGTCTCACGAATTATGCTTGCAAATAGCGGCGATGGGTGATGATGCTCAGCCGTTTTTGGAACAGCCGTGGATTAAAGATGAAACTAAAAAAATCAAGGACTTGGTTGACGAAGCTGTCGCCAAACTCGGCGAGAACATCGTCATTAAAAGATTTACCAGGTACGAACTATGATCGATATCATCGCTCTTATAATTTTTTTAACTTCTCTGTCCGGGATAGGCGTCATTGTTTTTCGTAAAATCCCGCTTTTAACCGAATTGCCGGTCAGCGATTCGGCCAATCGTTTCAATTGGCGAACCTTATCCGGTAAGATTTCCAAAGTTAAAACTTTAAATCCTTTCAAAGGATTATCTTCTGGAATAATTTTACAAAAAATACTTTCCAAGATCAGAATTCTGTCTTTAAAAACGGAGAATAAAACTTCCACTTGGCTAAAACAAATCAGGACTAAGGCGAAAATGAGAAAAAACTTGGACGCTAACTATTGGGAAGAAATTAAAAAATCGAACAAAGACGAGTAATTGTTTTGCCTTCTTAGCTTAGTGGCAAAGCAGCGGTTTTGTAAACCGCAGACGTCAGTCCAATTCTGACAGAAGGCTATGATAAATAGCGTTTAATGTGCTATAATAGGAACATGAAATGTAAAAACACTCTCAAAAATGGTTCGGTGCGATTTATTATCTTTAAAGAAGCCGATACTTGGTACGGCGTGGCTTTGGAATTTAATATTGTGGAAGAGGGTGATAATCCAGTTAAAGTAA
>JAVHRH010000012.1:2095-4895 GCA_036171555.1 Parcubacteria group bacterium
CGCACGCAAGCTTAAAATGCGTCCAATGCCTTTAAATCAAGAATCAGACAAAGAATACGAACAGCTTTGGAATAAATTAGAAGAAAAGAAAATTTCTCCCAAACCCGAAGAAGTCTATAGTTTTGGCTACACTCCTTTTAGGGTTCCTGCCGCCGTCTGTTAAATATGTCCAAAAATGTTTTTAATTGGAAGTTTTCAGACGTAGTTGATTTTTTAGAAAAATATCATTTTGTCTACGCTCATACAAAGGGAAGTCATTATTACTATGTTGGTCATTACGATAGAAAGCCAAGAATTGTTCAAATACCATTCCATGGTTCAAAAACCTTAAAACCGAGAACTTTCAAAGGAATAGTGATACAGTCCGGTATTCCCTTAAAGATTTGGCTGGGGGAATAGAAGTCGCCTCGTGGGCGATTTTTTTGTCTTGTCTTTTTGTCAAAACGGAGCTATCTTGAAAATGAGAATATGAAAAAGAAAGGTCGTTTTTAATTTAAAAGTTAAAAATATGTTATATATTCTTCAACAATATCTTATTACGTTCGGTTGGGCCGTTACGGGCGCAATTTCGATGGCAATTGCTTTAAGTATTTTAGTCAAAGTATTTTCGTGGATTACGCCGATTGACGAATGGGAGGAAATCAAAAAGGGTAATATAGGGGTGGCGATTATAATGGCAAGCATAATTATTGGCACAGCGTTAGTTATCGGACTTACCGTAATGCCATAAAGATAATAATGCACAAAAATTCTAAGCTAACAATTTTGACTTTTGCTTTATTGCTTATTTTACCACTAAGCGTTTTTGCTCATTCTGGGAAAACCGATGCAAATGGTTGTCATACTAATAAAAAGACGGGTGAATATCACTGTCATAACAATCCAACAACAATTGAAATCAAAGAGGCTCGCACAGAATCCAGAGAATCCGCAAATACACAAGCCAGAAACGAAGCCCCTGTTTTCATATCCGTCCCAACCGAAATAACACAACAAACTGCTGTTGAAGAAAAATTTTTGGTGAGCCGAGTTATTGATGGAGATACTATTGAGCTTTCAAATGGCAAGAAAGTGCGTTATATCGGAATAGATACTCCCGAAACCGTAGACCCCAGAAAACCAGTTCAGTGTTTTGGCGTGGAAGCAAGTAATCGTAATAAACAGTTGGTTGAAGGAAAGAAGGTACTCTTAGAAAAAGACGTAAGTGATATTGATAAATATAGCCGCCTCCTGCGTTATGTGTATATAGATGGAGTTTTTGTGAATTTGGTTCTTGTCCAAGAAGGATTTGCTTATTCTTATACTTACCCGCCTGATGTAAAATACCAGAGCCAATTTACGGAGGTAGAACGACTAGCGCGAGAGCAAAAGAAAGGTCTTTGGGGGTCGTGTCCTGCCCCTACATCAACTCCAGTTCTGACTCCTATTCCTCTGCCGGTATCAAGTTTAAATACAAATTGCACCATTAAGGGAAATATTAACTCATTTGGAGAAAAGATCTATCACGTTAAGGGATGCGGTTCTTATAATGTTACAAAAATTGATGAGGCAAGAGGCGAACGTTGGTTTTGCACCGAAAAAGAGGCAGTGGCGGAGGGTTGGCGAAAAGCCAAAAATTGCCCAAAATAACACAGGGGTAAAGTATATCTATGAAAGAAAAAATTAAGAAAATTAGAAATTTTACTAAAATGGATATTAAAATAAGGAAATTGAATAAAAAAGATTTTGCCAAAGGGTTTTTTGAAAGTTTAGACAATTTGTTTAAGGTTGGCTTAACGATAAAGCAAGCGGAAAAGATTTTTTCCAAAACTTCTGCGAATCCCGTTTACAACGTTTTCGTTGCCGAAACGGAAAATAAAATAGTTGGTACGGCCACTCTTTTAATTGAACAGAAGTTTCTTCTGCGCGGTGCCAAATTTGGCTATATTGAAGATGTGGCAGTAAGAAAAGGTTTTGAAGGAAGAGGAATCGGAACTTTACTGATTAGGACTGCTGTTAAAAAAGCGAAAGAACTCGGCTGCTTGAGAGTTCGGCTTACCACCGAAGACAAAAATGTTATTTTTTACAGAAAATGCGGTTTCAAGGTAAAAGAAAAAATGATGGAACTGATATTTTAAATGATAAGGCCCGCCCACGGCGGGCTTGACAACGTTTCATAAAAAAGTAAAATGTAAGGTATAAAAGAATAAAAGTATGGCTAAGAAAAAAGCAAAAAAGAAATCTGGCTGTTGCGGTTGTAGCTAAAAAATGAATGTAAAACGTGAGGATTAGGAAATCAGGATTTCCATCCTGATTTTTACTTGATGGACTGTAGGGTGGTCTTTGACAATTTCATAAGTTAATAAATGTGTAAATCCAATAAATAAGGTAAAAATTAGTCAGCGTTATTAGTAATTTCAGGTTGTTCCGACTATTTTTCATTTTGAGAGTTCGATCCTAGCTCAGGATGAACGCTGGCGGCGTGGATAAGGCATGCAAGTCGTGCGGACATGGACCGCAAGGTCTGTGTCAGCGGCAAACGGGTTAAGAACACGTAGATACTTGCCCCAAAGACGGACATAACCCGCCGAAAGGCGGACTAATTTCCGATAGTCCCTGAGAGCAATCGAAGGGTAAAATCGCAAGATGCTTTGGGATGGGTCTGCGGCTCATCAGCTAGTTGGTAGGGTAATGGCCTACCAAGGCTATGACGGGTAGGCGGCGCGAGAGCGTGACCGCCAACAGGGATACTGAGATACGGGTCCCACTCCTACGGGAGGCAGCAGTCGAGAATATTCCACAATGGGCGAAAGCCTGATGG
>JAVHRH010000013.1:0-1006 GCA_036171555.1 Parcubacteria group bacterium
TTTCAACTGCTTCCCTGATAACGCTGGAACCGGCTGACGGCAAAGCGATAATCAAGCCGGCGATTTGTTTTTCTTTGACGATGGCCGGCAGGTCGCTGATTTTGCCTAAAACTTTGACATTATGAATCAAGACGCCTTGTTTAGCCGGATGGTCGTCAATAAAACCAACTGGCAGATAAGGGCTGATGCGGGATCCTTGAATGCTTCTTAAAATTTGTTCTCCGGCGTCGCCGGCTCCGACAATTAAAGTCCTTTCTTTTTTTTCGTTTCTTCGGCCGGAAAATGCTTCAAAATAAATTCTTTTGGCAAAACGCAGCCCGCCGGTAAAAATAAAAATGAAAAAGTAAGTGATAAAAAGCGTTGAACGAGGAAAACCGGTGAAAATGGCATGGTCTCTAAGAACAAAAAAAGCGGCGGCTAAAATTAAAAAACTCAAAGCGGTTGCTTTTATCAAAGAGACTAATTCAGCCGCACTGACATAAGTCCAGCTGAAATAATAAAGTTTGGCGAAGTAAAGAACCGGAATGGTAATCAGCAAAGATAAAAGCATTACTCCGCCGATGTTTAGAAGATAACGACCGGGAATGTTGCCCTCAAATCTGACCGAAAAAGCCAGATAAACTGACGCTATAATCAAAATCGCGTCAAAAAAGACAAAGAAAATTAATCTTAAAAGCGATCTTTTTTTAATAAGTATGTCTTGGAAAAAATTAACCATTAAGCAAGTTTTTTATAAAATTGCCGGATGCAATCTATAACACATTTAACTTCTTCGTCGGTTAATTCAGGATAAGTCGGCAGTCTCACAGACTCTACCGCTATTCTTTCAGTAACCGGCAGATCAAAGTGATCCATGCCCAGTCCTTTTAATTTGTGATTGGGAATCGTATCCCTGATTAGAAGCTCTACTCCTTTCTCATCCATAAACTTTTTGAAGCGCCACATACCCGAGTCCCGCTTGCGTGACGAAGGGTGAAGAAGAGATTTATCTCTTCGACTATCTTTT
>JAVHRH010000014.1:0-4801 GCA_036171555.1 Parcubacteria group bacterium
TCAATGTCAATTCCGAGCTCCGAGTAGCGCGGCAGATAAACATCAATATCAAATTCACCTGTTTTAATTTCGTATTTTTTCAGCCGGTTGTTTTTTGAAACATCAAACTCCTCTTTCATTTTACCAAGTTCGGCATAATCAATAATGATATCAATATCTTTTGATTTCAGGGAATGAGAGTATAAAAATACCGCCCAGCCGCCGATTAAGATAAACTGGTAGCGTTTTTTGAGCTCTTGCAAGAATTTGAAGCTCTTCTCGGTTATAATATCGTGATAATACTGCATATCGGGCATAAATTATCCAATAATTTTTTCTTTTAATTTATCCAGAAATTCTTTCGCGTACCAATCTTTTAAATTCCAAATATCAACAAATGTTTGAACATCGGGCGTCAAATTGCCGTCTGGCGCCAAAAGAGAATCCTTTCTTAAAACAAAAATATTCGGATTGCCTTTTGTTTTCGGGAATCTTTTCTGTATTTCCTCAAGTTTTTCTTTATCCGCATAAATATAAACTTTGTCGTAATCGGCCGGCGCTGACTGATATTTTTGCGTGTAGGCACTGTAGCAGCCAAAAATAATTCCAGACGGCATCAAACCTTCTATTTCTTTGGCGCTTTTTTGAATAAAAGTTTTAAAAATAATTTCTTTTTCCAGATTTCGCTGGGTGGCCCAAATATAAAGAAATTTCTCGATATCAGCCACGCTGAAATTTCTGCCTGTTACTTTGACAGCGCCCTGAGCTCGGGGAATTTTGAGCGCGTTAAAAACCGTGCTGGTTGATATGCCAAATTTTTGTGCCAGTTCCTTTTGGGTAAATTCAATTTTTTTGTTTTCTACGGCTTGATTGAGGATTTCTCGCCATAGAATTTCTTTTTTACTCATTTCGATTATTATTATAATTAATTAACCTCATTTCTATTATATTAGAAATATAGCGGCTGTCAAATCCAACAAGCAGCGACTCCGCTCCGCTTTCACCCGTTTCGACAAGCCAAGCACGGCGAGTTAAATTACGGCGAGACCAGTGGGCGCCGAGGGCGGGGTGTCCCGATCGCTATCGAGGATCCTCGATTCCAAGGAATCGGGAGTGTCGGGCGGGCGCGCCGTGTCTATTTATCCGTTTAGTACAGACTCTTGACAAGGATTTTTGGCTTGATATACTGATAATAGATCCTCGGCCAGGAGCCTAACTCCACTTTTGGCGGAACAGCGATGTTCAGCCAGGAGCCAAACTCCACATCATAGGCGGGGGATTTTTTATTATTTATTATTAATAACGGGGGGGAATGTAACCCTGCTCTATTCTTCCGGAAAACAAGACATAAAATATTTTCTACTACTACGTTTGTCTTCTTTTATTTGTACATAAAATAATTCTTTATCTTTAGTTAAACAGCAAAACGATGGAGAATTTCGCCTTTCCTGTGAGGATTTTCTTGAGACGTCGGATGATTTCTTGACTCTTTTATTACCTCTAAAGCTGCTTCAAAATATCCTAATCTTCTCATTCTCTCTTTAGGGCTTTTCTGAAATAAATGCGGCCAGAAAAAATCAAAGAATACTTTTTGTTTCTTAAAATAAGCTGAGCGAATATATGGCCGCCGTTTAGTTTTTCTTTTTATCTCATTAAACAGCAGAAAGGCTGCTTTTTTAACTTCCCCGTAACTTGTGCCGGGAAGTTTTTTTATTTTCGTTTGATAAGGAATCATTTATTTTAATTTCTGTTATTCATAATTCTTGATTCACGGTCACTCCGCTGGGTGCGGCTGGCGGGGTGTCCCGATCCGAAAGATCGAGGATCCTCGATTCCAAGGAATCGGGAGTGTCGGCTGGCTGGTTATTGACATTGTATTTTAAATTCATATAATAAAGATGTATGAAAAAATCATCTAAGACAATCTATCGTTTTCCAGTAGTCATCGAGAAAGACGAATCGGGTTATTATATTGGAAAAATTTCTTCCCTCAAAAGTTGCTACACTCAAGCTAAAACCTTGGCAGAATTATATAAACGGCTTAAAGAAGTGGCAACTCTTTGTTTGGAAGTGGAAGAAAAGGATTTTGGCAAAAAGATTAAACAGAATGAATTCATTGGGGTCCAGCAATTAGAATTTGCCGCAAAATAACCTTTATGTCCAAACTTCATCCAGTTCCGGCGAAGAAGATGGTGAAAATCCTCTGCTCTCTTGGTTTTTGTAAGCTTCGTATAAAAGGCAGCCATCATTTCTTTTTTAATACAGTAACAAAGAAAACTGCTTGTGTTCCAATTCACGGGAACGAATATCTTGGTATCGGCATTATCAAAGAAATTCTGAGAGACATTGATCTTTCAGTTGAAGAATACGAAAAGTTAAGACAGAAAGTTTAATATTCTTTATAAATTTATCACGGCTTACAGCTTTTAAAAAGAGCTGTTTTTTGTTGTTTTGGGGTGGGCGCGAGCGGAGCGGCGGCGGAGCCGCCGCGGAGCGAGCGCCATAATTCACTTTATTCATAATTCACCATTCATGATTCTTAATTCACGACTACGCCAGTAGGCGCGGCAGGCGGGGTGTCCCGATCCGAAAGATCGAGGATCCTCGATTCCAAGGAATCGGGAGTGTCGGGCGGCGCAGCTCGATTCTAAGGCAAAATTTATTAGCCAAACGTATAATTTAATACATAGCGGGTGAAACCTTGACAAACGCTTTTGATTTGCTATTATTATGGTAGACCCCTCGGATGCCGCACCGTCGTAATCATTCGGCGCTTAAGCATACGGGGTTTTTGTTTTACCTTAATGCCAGTCTTTTTATCTCTTCGAATCCGATTATTTTATCAGCTTTATTTTTCCCCTTCATTGCCAAATAACAAGCGCTATGAACCTTTGATTTTTTACCAATTTTCTCAAAAGAAACTTCTGGCACATCTCTAAAAAATCGGCTCCACATTTCCAAAAACATACTTTTTAACATTTTATCTTTCCCGTAATATTCTTCATCAATCACAACCCGGGAAAGATTTTTTAGTTGGGCGTATTTAAACGCCAACACTACGCTGGCAATAAAAGTCCGGTAAACAAACAGTCTGGGCTTTCCTTGCTTTCTAAACTCTTCCTGTAATTTTCTTTTTATTCTACTTTTAATTAAAATCGTAAATGCCCTGTCATTAGATATTCCTATAATTGTGTCTTTATTAGTTTGTTCTATTTTATTAGATTGGTTAATTTCTACTCGCATAATTCATTATACTTTATTCATGCTTCATAGTATCGTCACTCCCGTTGGCGGACTGGGCGGGGTCGTATCGGGAGTAAAATAAACTTCTTGACATATTTTTATTAAACTCCTAAAATGAAAATGTATGTTAACAGATTATATTTGTCAAAAACTATCTCAAGCTCGCTATAAAGTTTTAAAAGACGGGGCTTACTTTGGCGAAATTCCCGGTCTTTCGGGCGTTTGGGCTTCAGAAAAAAATTTAGAAAAATGCCGGGAAACCCTTCAAGAAGTTTTAGAAGAATGGTTGATTTTGAAATTGCAAGACGGTGATAAAATTCCCGACTTTCCAGCCACTAAATTGAAACTGAAACAAAAGATTTATGCCTAGAGCCATCTCTTGGAAAAGATTAATCCAGAATTTCAGAAAGCTTGGGTTTGAAGGCCCTTACAGCGGCGGCCGGCATCTATTTATGAAAAAGGGCGCTCTTAAAGTTCATATTCCGTCAAAGCATAAAGGCGACATCAGCGCGGGATTAGTTAATGAAATTCTACGGCAAGCAGGGATAGACAAAGAGAAATGGGATAAACTTTGAATTATTATTTGGTGTTGATGACAGCTTTTCACCCCGTTAGAAATAGGAAGCGCTTTAGGCGATTTTTAAGATAACGCTTACCCATTCCTGATTTTAAAAATTTTTCTCTGACTCTGGCATCTTGTTCATTTAGACACGATTCATAATATATTAATGTAAAAGGTCCTCTGCCTCGAGTAGAGGTTATTTTATTATTGTTGTGTAGTTTAAAGCGCTTCCGTAAATCATTGGTAGAGCCAGTATACCATTTTTTATCTTTTTTACTTTGTAGGACATATGCGTAATAAAACATAGTGATTTCTAACGGGGTAAAAAGAGCTGTTTTTTTGTTTCGTAAATAGAATTATTGCCCGGTTAACGAATTAACGGGTTAACGGGTTTTCTGGATGAATTCTTTGTTATTTCTTTTTCTTTCTAAGTAATTAATGAAACTGCCGATTTGATTAGCTAATTCTTCTAATTCTTTGTTGCTTTCTTCAAACTCCTGTTTGATTATATAATTCACGGCTAAAGCAATATAGAGTTGGTTTCGCGTTTCGCCAACTGAACCTTTAGCAATTTTCAGGAATCTTATAAATTCATTGTTATTGCGCTTTTCAAAGCCTTCAACGATATTTGAACTGACTGAAATCATCGCCCTCCTTACTTGATCTCTTAATCCAAAATCTCTGGAAAATTCTCTTTTGGCCGTTAAGTCATAAATCTCCTTTGTAATCCTTAAACTCAACTTCCAAATATTTAATTCTTCAAACCTATTGATTTTCATATTCAACTCGTTAACTCGTAAACTCTTTAATCAATTAATTACTACGTTGTGATTTTCATAACTCTTTAACCCGTTAACTCTTTAATTAAATAACTATAACGCCACTCGGTGCGGCGGGCAGGGTGTCCCGATTTTGTTTCCGACCTTGTCGGAAGAACAAAATCGAGGATCCTCGATTTTATCTAAATTTTAATTTTTCAATCATTTGTCGGCTTTTCCAGGCTTTTATTTGTATTTC
>JAVHRH010000015.1:0-4796 GCA_036171555.1 Parcubacteria group bacterium
CTCGGCTCCGAGGCTAAAGGTGCGGGATAAACTATAGGTTGGAGGTTCGATCCCTCTCCTCGGCTCCGAGGCTAAAGGTGCGGGATAAACTATAGGTTGGAGGTTCGATCCCTTTCCTCGGCTCCGAGGCTAAAGGTGCGGGATAGACTATAGGTTCTCTTTGCGGGTTTCACCCTGCGGGTGATCTCCCGTAGGGATGACAAGTCCCAGGGACGGCTCAAATTAAGACATTGTTTACGGGATAAACAGCAAAATCCTTTTCTCGGCTTATCTTGAAGTAATCTGCGGTTACTAAATATTACCAAATACTTCCACTCCAGGGATGGTCCTCCTTCGCTCAAATTGCATTTGAGCTTCGGAAGGGCGAGTATCTTTTTCAACTTAATGCTCGCCGTGTCGAAGCTCCGATGTAAATCGGAGCGAAGTCCGGCCAGGGGTGGCAGAGCGGCTATTGCGGCGGTCTGTAAAACCGTTTTGTGTAGGTTCGACTCCTACCCCCTGGACAAAAATTTTTCGCTTTGCTCAAAATTTTTGAGTAGTTTGTAATTCGTATTTTGTAATTAGCACAAAGAAAATATTATAAAAAAGCGAAAAATTTTCCCTAACTACAAATTATACACACTCACACAAGAATATGTTTGACTTCGAAAAATTGGAAGTTTACCATAAATCAAAACAGCTTAATAAAGAAATTTTAGAATTCTTAAGAGAAAATAAATTTGATTCCTTTTTGAAAGACCAGCTAAAGCGCGCATCAATCAGTATAGTGATAAATATCGCCGAGGGAAGCGGAAGATTTTCAAAACCGGACAAAAGAAATTTTTATACGATTGCGAGAGGTTCGGTTTATGAATGTGTATCATTATTGGAAATAATTTTTGAGGAAATAGGTAGGGATAAAATAGAGTTTGGAAATTTTTACAATAAATTTGAGACAGTTTCAAAAATGTTATTAGGTTTAATAAATAGCCAAAAATAATTTATGACCATAGAACAACGTTTCAATTTAATAAAAAGAAACACGGCCGAGATTTTGACGGATGAGGAATTGTTGGAGCTTTTGAAAACTAAAAAAGAACCGGTGCTTTATATCGGTTACGCGACAACGGGCCGGCTACACATCGGCTATATGATTACAGCGACAAAGATAAAGGATTTTGTTGATGCCGGAATATACGTCAAGATTTTGCTGGCCGATATGCACGCTTTTTTGGACAATATGAAAAGCACGCTGGAGCTGGTCGGCAAAAGAGTTGAATTTTATAAGCATGAACTGCGGGAACTTTACAAAACTATCGGCGTGGATATTTCAAAAATAGAATTTGTCAAAGGCAGCGATTATGAGCTGAACAAAGAATATACTCTGGATGTTTATCGCCTGGCTGATGTGACTACGGCCGAAAGAGCGCAGCACGCGGCGGCTGAAGTCGTCAAATTCGGAGAAAATCCCAAATTGGGCGGGCTTTTATACCCGATTTTGCAGACATTGGATGAAGAATATCTGGAAGCGGATATGCAATACGGCGGGACAGACCAGCGCAAGATTTTCGGCTTTGCCAGAGAATCACATCCCAAAATCGGCCAGAAAAAGCGAATAGAAATCATGACCCCGATGCTGCCGGGAATTACGGGCAAAAAAATGAGCGCTTCCGATCCTTCTTCAAAGATAGACCTCTTGGATAGTCCGGAAGATATTGAAACTAAATTAAACAAAGCATTTTGTCCAGAAGGAGTGATTGAGGGCAATGGCATTATGGCTTTTATGAAATACGTGATTATGGTTTTGAAAGGGGACAAGAAAGAAACATTTTTGGTCCAGCGCGCCGAAAAATTCGGCGGTGATATTGAATACGAAAATTACGAAGAGGTGGAAAAAGATTTTGTTGCCAAAAAACTGCATCCGCAAGACCTGAAAAAAGCGCTGGCCAAAGAGCTGGCTAAAATTTTAAAACCGGTGCGTGAATTTTTTGAAGATAAGCAGGATTTGATAAAAGAAGCGTATCCGGAAGATTAAAAGAATTCTTCCCCTCCTCAGTTGAGGAGGGGATTAAGGGGAGGTGTTGTTGAAATAAATCAGCCTCCCACCCAGTCCTCCCCCCTATATGGGCGAGCCCAACGGGCTTTAGCCTCATCTGAGGGGAGGAGGCAATGCGTTCATCGCAATAAGCCGATGTAGCTCAGGCAGTAGAGCACGTCTTTGGTAAAGACGAGGTCCGCAGTGCAAGTCTGCGCATCGGCTCTGCCAAAGAGAGGAAGGGTCCGCAGTTTGCGCGTGGGCTCAGTAGATTTAAAAACTAAAATATAAAAAATAAAAAACGACATTTAAAAATTTAAAATTAATTTTCATTTTTAATTTTTCATTTTTAACTTGAGCGTCAGCGAACGTGCCTCAGCCAAATTTAATCAAACTTCAATGCACAGTCTGCAAACGCGTTAATTACTGGTCTCGTAAAAACAAGCGCAAAGTTGAGCGAAAAATTGAGCTAAAAAAATTCTGTAAGTGGTGTCGTAAACATACACCACATAAAGAAACCAAGAAATAGCATATAGCGTATAGCTAATAGCTTATAGCACAAAATGTTTCGCTTTGAGACTTTAGAAATTTGGAAATTATCTATTGCTTATGGGAAGCGATTATATTTTGTTGCCAATGCATTTCCAAAAAGCGAAACATTTGCGTTGTCGGATCAGTTAAAACGCGCGGCAGTGTCTGTATCAAACAACATAGCTGAAGGTTCTGGCGGAACAAACAAAGATTTCGCGAATTTTTTGAAAATCTCTATTAAGTCAGTTTTAGAAACGGTGAATATTTTAAAATTTGCTGAAAGCGTCGATTATATAAAAAAGGAAAAGACGGATGAATTATATAAAGAAGCCGAGATGCTAATTAGAAGAATTACGGCATTTAAGAATTCGTTAATTAGGCCATAAGCTATATGCTATAAGCCATAAGCTTGAAAGGGGGCGTGGTATAATGGTATTACAACGGTCTCCAAAACCGTTAACGGGGGTTCGATTCCCTCCGCCCCTGCTATCCTTCGCCAAGGCTACGGAATAGCAGGCTAGTCTGAAGTTTTAACGGAAGATAGCAGGCTATTTCAATGTATTACGTTTATATCCTTTTTAGTTCAAAATTTCATATTTTCTATATAGGTTCTGCAATTGATTTAAAGAAACGGATAAAGTTGCATAACTCGGGGCTGGTGCAATCAACGAAACCATTTATACCTTGGATATTAATATGGTATTGCGCGTTTAAAACCGAAGCAGAAGCAAGAAATTTTGAACGATATTTAAAAACAGGTTCAGGGCGTTCTTTCGCCTATCGCCATTTAGTTTTCGTGGCCTTGGCGAAGGATTTTCAGCGGGGTCGTCAAATGAATCCCAGAACCAAAACTAATACGGCTGAGCCAACAAAAGAGTATAAAATTATTACAGATGATACCTTTTAGGTATTACGAAGCCTTGGCGAAGTATACCTCCGCCCCTGCTATCCTTCGCCAAGGCTACGGAATAGCAGGCTAGTCTGAAGTTTTAACGGAAGATAGCAGGCTATTTCAATGTATTACGTTTATATCCTTTTTAGTTCAAAATTTCATATTTTCTATATAGGTTCTGCAATTGATTTAAAGAAACGGATAAAGTTGCATAACTCGGGGCTGGTGCAATCAACGAAACCATTTATACCTTGGATATTAATATGGTATTGCGCGTTTAAAACCGAAGCAGAAGCAAGAAATTTTGAACGATATTTAAAAACAGGTTCAGGGCGTTCTTTCGCCTATCGCCATTTAGTTTTCGTGGCCTTGGCGAAGGATTTTCAGCGGGGTCGTCAAATGAATCCCAGAACCAAAACTAATACGGCTGAGCCAACAAAAGAGTATAAAATTATTACAGATGATACCTTTTAGGTATTACGAAGCCTTGGCGAAGTATACCTCCGCCCCTGCTGACAAAACCGCCTTTTTCTTTGGGCGGTTTTTTGTTTACGCTGAGCTTGTCGAAGTGGTATAATAAAGATTACAAGCGGGTTTTAAATTATATAAAATTTATATATGAATAAGGAGTTTAATATGAAAGTCGTTTTAGTTTACCCTAGGTATCCAGATACTTTCTGGGGTTTTAAGCATGCCATAAAATTTATTTCTAAAAAGGCAACTTATCCGCCCTTGGGACTGCTAACCGTCGCGGCAATGCTGCCAAAAAATTGGGAGAAAAAACTTATTGATATGAATGTAACCAAGTTAAGGGATGAAGACCTTAAATGGGCTGATTTGGTTTTTATCAGCGCCATGGCCATACAGAAAGCATCGGTAAAAGAAGTGATTAGCAAATGCAAAAAAATGGGTATCAAAATTGTCGCTGGCGGGCCTCTCTTTACGGCCGGATATGAGGAGTTTGAAAACGTGGATTATTTTGTGCTTAACGAGGCTGAAATTACTTTGCCGCTCTTTTTAGAAGACTTGAAGAACGGGTGTGCCAAACACATTTATACATCCCACAAATTCCCAAATATAGAAAAGACGCCAATCCCGCTCTGGGGGCTGGTCAATATGAGAAAATATGTATCTATGAATATCCAATATTCCCGCGGCTGCCCTTTTAATTGTGATTTTTGCGATATAACTAATCTTTTTGGAAGAGGAGTCAGAACAAAGAGCAAAGGTCAAATATTAGCTGAACTGGAAAGTTTATACTCTTTCGGCTGGAGAGGGGGAGTATTTTTTGTTGACGATAACTTTATAGGAAACAAGATAAAGCTAAAACAGGAAATCTTGCCGGCTATAATCCAATGG
>JAVHRH010000016.1:0-4794 GCA_036171555.1 Parcubacteria group bacterium
TGTATAACCGCACCCAATTTTGGACTCCAGAGACTTTGAAAGGATTAGCGACCTTGATGGCAATGATAGCATAAATTGAATTGGCGACAATCGATTCTGAAAAGCATAATGGACTCTTTCGGTGTTGTAGAAAATCAGCCAATCAATGAGAAGGCGATTGAAAACATCAGGATCAAGCAATTCATAAACATGATAATCAATAAACTCTTCTTGAATGGTTTTATTGAATCTTTCCAGATGAGCGTTCATTTTGGGAGTTTTGGGATAAGTATGATAATGAATAAGATGCTGCTGTTTCAATTCTTCGGTAAAATGTTTTTTGAATTCTGAACCATTATCAGTAAGAACATTCATAAAAGCGAAAGAAAAAGGGAAAACGCGCTGACAAAGTCCAAAGAATTCCTTGGCAGCCAAGGAAGCGTGGGATTTGGTTGTCCAGGCAAAGCCAAATCTGGTGTAGATATCTTCAAAGGTAATAATATACCTCCGGCAGCCATTAACAAACCTTTCCACAGTATCTAAGGCCACCAGATGACCAGGATAAAGAGGAGTAAAATCCTTGGGTTTTCTCAGGACTTTTTGACGATTCATCTTTTTGATCTTGCCAAAATGAGAAACTTTTTGAGGAAACGTTCGGAGACCTCCCAAGTCCTTGATCAGCCTGCCGATGGTTGTTGGTTTGGGGCAAAAGAGATTGTTTTGGCAGCAAAATTGATAAAGCAAGGGATAAATCTTTTTTTCGCCAAGATTGGGATGGATTTCCCTGAGGCGTTTGATTTCAGCAATAACTTCAATAGGCCAAAGGCGTTTTCTTTTGGTTCTGGGGATTCTGGATTTCTCATTAAGCGCCTCTGTCTTCTTGCCTCCTTTTTCCCATTGCTGTTTCCAGAGATAGAGAGTTGACCTTTTAACTGGAAAAGCATCCAGGGTTGGCTCAAGGCCGTGCTTTTCCCAGAATATCAGGATTTTGGCCTTTTCTTTGGCTTTTTCGGTAATCATATACCGGTATCTTAACGCATCATTGTAGACAGTCATAAACCCCTTGATGCCGGTATATTTGCAATGAATTCGATTATAAAACTCCATAAGACCTAAGGCCTCATGGAGTCCAAGATGTATCTGAGGTTATGCAGCCCCATAATACAACTGCGATTATCTCGCTACGCGAGATCTCCCGAAGGGAGATCTCCCTGCGGCAGATCTCCCGAAGGGAGACAATTTTTGGTTAGCTCAACGCCAGGAGGAACTTTTATTAATCTCAGAAAAGACATTGCTGTTCCACCTTTATGATGAAGCATTGAGTTAACCCTATCGCAGTTGTTATACGGGGCAAGGGCTTTAAAACCTTAAAATATATTGATTTCGTAAATCAATATCTTGAAATTATATTGAAATTTAGGATAATTTAAGCCGTCTTCACTTTTGCTACATATGTGCGAAAAGTGAAGATGGCTTATTTAGATTGGGGTTTAGTTTTAAAGACAATATTTCGGGAAATTAATTATTGAAATGTTGAAATACTTCCGGAATTTTAAATGGGAAATTTAAAAAGCGGCTTGAAAAAGTGTCGCAAAATGTTATAAAATAAAACTATGGCGGCAATTGAAACCCTTTTAAAGAATTATTTGGATTATTTGGAAATTATCAAAAATCGGTCTCCTAAAACCAGCGAAAATTATAAACATTATCTTAAAACTTTTTTTGGTTTTGCTTGTATCAAAACTGAAAAAGACATTACTTTGGATAAAGTAAAAGACTTCCGCCTTTTTTTGGCTCGTCAAAAATCTATTAAGGGTCAAAGTTTAAAAAAAATAACTCAAAATTATTATTTGATTGCTTTAAGAAGTTTTCTTAAGTATTTAGCCAAAAATGATTATTTAGTTTTGTCGGCGGATAAAATTGAATTGCCCAAAATTTCTCCCCGTCAAATTGAAATTATTGAATATAACGAGCTGGAAAGACTGTTGGAGGCGCCCAAGGGCTCTGACTTGCGTTCTCTTCGCGACAAAGCCATTTTAGAGGTTTTGTTTTCCACGGGTCTGCGCCTTTCCGAGCTCTGTAGCTTAAACCGCTATTTTAACATTGATCGCGGTGAAATTGCGGTTCGGGGCAAGGGCGGAAAATTAAGAGTGGTTTTTCTTTCCAGCCGGGCAAAAAAAACTTTAAAAAATTATTTAAGCAAAAGGACCGATACCGAAGAAGCGCTTTTTATCAGTTTAAGCAAGGGACCAAATCCTAAAATTATCGGCCGTATTTTGCCACGGACAGTGCAGAGAATGGTTGATTTTTACAGCCGCAAAGCCGGCATTCCGGAACGAGTATACCCCCATATGTTCCGGCACTTTTTCGCCACCGACCTTTTGATTAACGGCGCGGACTTACGTTCGGTCCAAGAACTTTTAGGCCATAGCAATATCTCCACTACTCAAATTTACACCCATATAACCAATCGGCAGTTAAAGGAAGTTCATCAGGCTTTTCATGCTAGAAGAAGAAAATAAACTATTGAAAATTTTATCTTATTAAGGTATAATTCAGGTATCTAAAAGTTATTTGAAAACAAAAGAAGGGAAGAAGGGAGGTGAGAAAAGTGAATAACCTTAAGTCTCAAGGAGATAGCCAGCGACCGCTTTACGGCGCGCCGGAATTGAAGCGCCTCTACCGAAAATATTTTTTGTTTAGTTTTGGCATTGCTATTTTTATTCATTTGATAATTCTTGGCAGCTATTATCTTGTTCAGGCTTTCCAAAAAGAAGAAGCGCCAGTGGTCACCGTCAGAATAGTCAAATACAGCGAGTTGGGTCCCCCACCTTCGCTGACTGGCGTTCAAACAATGCCTCAAGCAAGTATTGCTGGTTCGGTTGCCAAACCCAATGTTGGTGTTCCGGTGCCAGTTCCTGACGCTGAAGTTTCTTCAGAGCAAACTTTCGCCACTCAAAAGGAATTAGGCAGTATTATTAGCCCTATCGCTACTGGCGGCGGAACAGAATCGATTGTTGTTTTTCCAGAAGAAGTGAAAGTAGAAGAAGAGCCCCCGCCGGAATTTGTACCGTATGAAAAAGAACCGGTAGTCGTCAGGTTTGTCCGGCCGGAATATCCGGAATTAGCACGCCGAGCCGGCTTGGAAGGCACGATTTGGGTGAAAATTTGGGTGGACAAAGAAGGAAGGCCTCGCAAGGCCGTGGTGGTCAAGAGTGACGCCGAAGTTTTTAACGAGGTGTCGGCCAAAGCGGCAATGCAATTTGTTTTTACCCCGGCTTTAATGAATAATGGGCCGGTTGCTGTTTGGGTAATTGTCCCCTTCAGGTTCACTTTAAAGAAATGATTTTAGCTCGCATACTCTACGCAGCGGGCTTTTTTATTTTATTATCTGAGTCAATAAAAAACCCAACGCTAGTAAAGTCTTTTTGTTAACAAATCCTACGATCATGAGAAATGTTAACTATGCACCGGGCTTTTTATTTTTTTCTGCTTTTTCAGATAAAGATAATCAGACAAAAATGTTCAGACAAAATATTCAGACAAAAAATGAGAATGTTAATAAATCTCACGATCGTGAAAGATGTTAATAAATTCAGGTCTTAAATAATTTGAAATAAAAAATTCAAAAACTGACCCAAAAAATTCAAGTTGACATATCCGAAGTGGGATGCGCAACCTTCAGCGAAGATTGCGCTAAATGTACTACTTGGGCTATATGGAGAGGCCTGCGTCCCAAAAGCTCTTTGCCAAACCCGCCAGTTTTCTCATCTACTCCCTCGGCAAAAAAGGAGCGGAGCCCCTTTCGCGGGAAGAGCTTGTGGGAAAGAAAGAGGTGGCGTTCCCGTATTTTGCCCACGCGATGATGATTTCGCGGTTTCGCTCCATTTTGTCTTTGGTTTTGAAGAAACACGCGGATAAGCCGGAGCTTACGCGCTGGGTTCGGGGATACGAGCTGAAAGACCTACTCTCGTCTTGCGGCGAAAAGACCGAACTCGTGCCGGACGCCTTTTTCTCGATTAAGCACAAAGGCGATATGCTCCACTTTTTTCTCGAGGCGGATCGTTCCACGATGGCCCGCGAGAGGGTGCTGAACAAAATGAAAATATACTGGCGGTGGTGGAGGGAAGGTCAATACCAGAAGAAGCTGGGAATCACCCGTTTCGGGGTGCTCGTGATCGCGCCGAGCGAAGAGCGAAGTGAAAATTTGCTCCACGTTATCAAAAGAGTAGCGGCACGAAAAAATAAGATTTCATTATGGCATGGTATAAAAAATAGGGAGTGTGCTGACCCACTAGTCAGCGAAGATATATAATGCGCGCACGGGAAGGATGGGGGCAAGTATTATACCTTAACGTATCCGACGACCTCCCCTCCAAAAAATCTTCGTTGCGTAAAATCTTCGGCTCCAACCTGTCGTTAAAGAATAAAGAAATCCGATTCGTGCCCACTACACCATACGCTGCGCTCCGCGCAGCGCGCGAAAATTTTGTGGAAAATGAACTTTGTACTACTATAGTGGGCAGGGAGGGACTCGAACCCTCAAGCCTTGCGGCAATAGCTCCTAAAGCTATCGTGTCTGCCGATTTCACCACCTGCCCTTAATTATTGTATAACAAAATCTTTACCCCGTATAACAACTGCGATTTGACAAATTAAAATAAGTATGCTACCATTATGACAGTTAATTGACCAACATAATAATTCAGTAATTCAGAAAGAAGGAAAGGAGAAGAAACAATGTCTGCTTTAATGATTTTTTTGCTCGTTTCTCTTGTTATCTTGGGCTGGAATGCTTTGGCCCAAGTAGAAAAA
>JAVHRH010000017.1:0-2815 GCA_036171555.1 Parcubacteria group bacterium
CGATAAACATCAGATACATTCTTAAGGTGTCGGCGCCGTATTTTTTATAATAATCATCGGGATTAACTACGTTTCCCTTGGATTTTGACATTTTGGCTCCGCTTTTGGTTAAAAGACCATGAGCTCGGAATTTTTCAAACGGCTCCTCGAAATCAATATGGCCCAAATCTTTTAAAACCATGGTAATAAAACGGCTGTACATTAAATGTAAAACCGCGTGTTCTTGTCCGCCGATATACATATCAACCGGCAGCCATTTTTTAGTTATTTTTTCATCAAAAGGTTTATCATTAAAATCAGTTGAAGGATACCTTAAAAAATACCAGGAAGAATCCAAGAAAGTATCGGAAACATCGGTTTCCCTTTCAGCCGGACCGCCGCACTGAGGACATTTTGTCTTAACAAATTTTTCAACTGAAGCTAAGGGCGATTTATCCGTACCGCTAGGCCGGAAATCTTCTACATCAGGCAATAAAACTGGCAAATCTTTTTCCGGCACGGGTTGGATTCCGCATTTCTGGCAATAAATAATGGGTATCGGTGAACCCCAATAACGCTGACGAGAAATCAACCAATCACGCAGATGGTACGAAACCATACTTTCACCGAGAGATTTTTGAATCAGCCAGTTGGTAATGGCCGGTCGCGCTTCGGCTGACGTCAGGCCATTAAATTGTGCTGAATTATAAAGTATTCCTTCGTCGGTAAAACATTCTTCAAGATTTATTATTTTAGAATCATCTTTTGAATTAACCGGCTTTAGGCTTGTTTTTAACGGAATATTATATTTTTTAGCAAAAACAAAGTCACGTTCGTCGTGCGCATCAGCAAAAACCGCGCCAGTGCCATAATGACCGAGAACGAAATCAGCCACCCAAACGGCTATTGGTTCATTATTGGCCGGATTGATTGCTTTTATTCCCTCAAGTTCAACTCCGGTTTTTTCTTTTTCTTCAGAAATTCGTTCTAATTCTGATTTAATTTTACTGTCTTCAATATATTTTTGAACTGCCGAGAAATTTTTTATCTTATCTTTTAATTTAAAAATAAGTTCATGCTCCGGCGAAAGTATCACAAAAGTACCGCTGAACAAAGTATCCACTCGCGTAGTAAAAACATCTACCCGAAATTGGGAATTAGGAATTAGAAATTTTATTAAGGCGCCTTCTGATTTGCCGATCCAATTTCTCTGCGTGATTTTAGTTCTTTCTGACCAGTCAATTTTTTCCAGGTTTTTCAGTAATCTTTCGGCATATTTGGTGATTTTGAAAAACCACTGCTCGGTTTCTTTCTGGATAACTTCGCTGTCGCATCTTTCGCATTTACCATCAATCACTTGCTCATCAGCTAAGACGGTTTTACAAGAAGGGCACCAATCAACCGGCGCTTTTTTCTTATAAGCCAAACCAGCTTTAAAAAGCTGAAGAAATAACCATTGCGTCCATTTATAATATTCGGGCTTGGTGGTATCAACTTCATGGCTCCAATCAAAAAGACAGCCGAGCGATTTCAACTGTTCTCGGAAATTGTCAGTATTTTTTTTAATTAAAACTTTGGGATGGATGCCTTTTTTAATGGCGAAGTTTTCCGAGTGAATGCCGAAGGCATCAAAACCAATCGGTTCAAAAACATCATATCCTTGCATTTTTTTAAAACGGCCATAAATATCTGAACCGGTAAAAGCATAAGTATTGCCAACATGAAGCCCTTCGGCCGAAGGATAAGGAAACATCATTAAATTATAAAAAGGCTTTTCAGCTTTGCTTAAATCAACCTGAAAAGTTTTATTCTTTTTCCAAGATTCCCGCCATTTTTTCTCAATTTCCTGCGGATTATACTTTTCCATAATAGCTTAATTTAACACAAAAAATCTCGTTAGCAAACTTAAATTCTAAATAATTTTTTAGCATTTTCAGCAGTAATTTTAGCGATTTCTTCCGTAGTTATATTTTTAATCTTGGCAATTTTTTCAGCCACGTATTTAACGTATAAGGGTTCGTTGCGGCCTGTCATCGGTTCCGGCGTTAAATATGGGCAATCGGTTTCTAAAAGCATCTTATCCAAAGGAGTTTTAGCGATAACTTCAGTTAGGTCCAGCTTAAAAATAATTCCGTTGAAACCGAGATAAAATCCCGTCTCAAGATATTTTTGCGCTTGCGTCCAGCTGCCAGTAAAGCAATGAATGACTCCCTGAATTGTTGAGCTGTCAGATTGTTGAAGTATCTTAATGAGGTCTTCGTGCGCTAGACGGCAGTGAAAAATTACCGGCAAGTTCAATTCTTTGGCTAAATCCAATTGTTTTAAAAAAACTTCCTGCTGTTTTTCTTTTGATAAAACGTATTCGGGCTTATAATCCAAACCTATTTCGCCTATGGCTACTACCCTTCGACTTCCGCTCAGGGCAAGCTTTTTATATTCGTCGTAATTAAATTCTTCCTTTTCCACATGGATTGGATGCAGGCCGATGGCGGCAAAAAGATTTTCCGGATATTTTTCCGCCATTTCTACTGCCCTCTGGCTGGTTGAATACTGTGAACCAACGTTGATAATTTCCATTCCCTCGTTTAAGGACCGGTGAATCACTTCGTCGGCATCATCTTTATATGCATTAAAATTTAGGTGAGCGTGAGTGTCAACAAGCATTGTTATTTTTCTTCAGCGGGCGAAGAGAATGAATTCTCTTCTTTCGCTTCAGTGCGCTTCAGCAGCTGGTGCGACTTGAAAAAAGTGAGGCCGACTAAGAAAATAGTAATGAAAGTTGGCAAGTATTCCGGAACATAAACGCCGAAACTTTTAATTATCATCATCAAGCCCA
>JAVHRH010000017.1:2915-13042 GCA_036171555.1 Parcubacteria group bacterium
GGCAAGTATTCCGGAACATAAACGCCGAAACTTTTAATTATCATCATCAAGCCCAAAAAACCGATGGAAGTCATGGCGCCGTTTTTCAACCATTTATATTCAGAAACTTTATCAATACCCATTAAAGTCAACTGTCTGACAACCAAAGCGCCAATACCATTACCAACTAGAATCAAAGGAATGCTGGTCGTAAAAGCAAAAGCGCCAAATACCCCGTCAAAACTGAAAGAAGCATCCAATACCTCAAGATACATCAGTTTTGAAAAATCACTTAAATTATTGTTTGTACCCTGCAGCATCTCTTCTTGTTTGGCCGCCTGTTCCCTAAACCCATAAAGTATGAAAAACACGGCATTACCAATGGCCGCCGAAAGCATTAAAATCCAGGAATGCCTGGCCAAATATAAAAGTGCTAACAGAATCAAAGCAGCCGCAGCAAAAAACCAAATACCATGCTGCGGTTTAATTAGTTTATCAGGCACAAAATAAGGATCCTTCTTTTCCAAAAATAACCAATGAAGATACAAAAGCGCCATAAACACTCCGGCACCCAAAAGAATTATGCCTTTTCTTTCCTCAATAAGTTGTCTAAAATCGCTGGAACCTGAAAAAGCGGCGTGAAAGGCACCTATAAACCCAACCTCCGGCACCGACAGCCAAACGACCAACAAAGGAACCAATCCCCGGACAACAAAAACAGCAAAAATTAATCCCCAGAAAAGGAAAATTTTTCGCCATTTAACGCTCATGGTTTTCAAAACATGGGCGTTGACAACGGCGTTATCAACCGAACTGACAATCTCAAAAACTATCAGTCCTAAAATAACGATTAAAACGGAAAACATAATTTTAATCTAAACGAGGGAATAAAATTTCACTTTTCCCGGATTTCAACTGTTTTAATATCTTTTCTGAAGTTCCAGGTAAAAATGGTCTAACTAATTGGGAAATCTCCCTTAAAACAATTAGCAAATCACTGATAACTTTTTCTTTTCCTCCCTCCCAAGGTCTTTCCTCCTCAATATGTTTATCGCAAAAACTAATTAGTTCCCAAATCACCATTAATGCTTCGTTAAATCTAAAACCATCTAGAAATTTATAACAGTTTTCTCGCGTCGTGTTTGTCTCTTTTTGTAATTTATAATTTAGGACTTGTTTGGAATTTGTAATTTGTAATTTGGAATTTTTAGCCAAGGTTATTACTCTCGCAACAAGATTGCCAATTCCTTTTGCCAAATCAGCATTATATCTTTCCTTGAATTTTTCTTCGGTAAAATCGCCGTCTTCGGTCGCCGGAATTTCTCTCAACAAAAAATATCTGACGGCGTCAACACCGTATTTTTTAACCAACTCAAAAGGATCAACCACGTTACCCAATGATTTTGACATTTTCTGACCACCGGAGTTTATAAAACCATGAACTAAAATGTTTTTTGGCCGCTCTAAACCCAAAGCTAGGAGCATAGCCGGCCACATTAAGGCGTGAAAACGGAAAATGTCTTTACCGACGCAATGAACATCAGCCGGCCAATAAGTTTCGGGCAAAAGATAGTTCAATAAAGCTTCAAACCAAACGTAGGTTATCTGTTTATCATCACCGGGAACAGGTATGCCCCATTTCAAATTTTCTTTTGATCTGGAGACGCTGATGTCCTCAACTCCTTGATTGATAAAGCTGAGAATTTCGTTTTTTTTGGTTTCAGGAACGATATTAATTTTTTTATTTTCAATTTCTTCTTTGACCGTTGGCGCATATTGAGACAATTTGAAAAACCAATTTTCTTCCTCAACAATTTCCGGCTCTTTAAAATGAATCGAGCATTTACCGTCGATCAAGTCTTTTTCCTTAATAAACGCCTCGCAACCCACGCAATAAAGCCCTTGGTATTTCTTTTTATAGATATCTCCTTTTCCCTGAAGTTTTAACCAAACTTTTTCCACTATCGGCCAATGTCTCTTTTTGTCGGTTGTTCTGATAAAATCATTGTTCGATAGGTTCAAAACTTTAGTTAATTCTTTAAACTTAGCTGAAATTTCATCAGTAAATTTCTCCGGAGTTTTACCGGCATTTTCAGCCGCTCTGGCTATCTTTAAGCCGTGCTCGTCTGTACCGGTTAAAAAGAACACATCTTTATCCAAAAGCCGCTGATAACGGGCAATCGTATCAGCTTGGACTAACTCTAAAGCATAACCAATGTGTGGCAAAGCATTGGTATAAGCAATACTAGTGGTGATATAAAACTTTTCCTGGGACATAATCGCTGAAACTTATTTTAATACTTTCCGACCACCACGACAAATTCGCCTTTGACAACGCCATTTTCAACCTGTTTTATCACTTCTTCGATATTGCCCCGATAGATCGTTTCGAATTTCTTGGTCAGTTCTCTGGCCACAACTATTTTTAATTCTTTATCCGCATTTCCCAACTCTTTAAGCGTCTTTAAAATTTTGTAGGGCGATTCGTAAAAAATTACCGGGTATTTTGAGCTGACTATTTCTTCGAAGAATTTTTTCCGCTTATTTTTTAGGGGCGGAAAGCCCAAAAATAAAAATCTGTCCATGGGAAAACCGGAGATACCGGCTGCCGCCGCGGCGGCATTGGGACCGGGCAAAGGTACGATTTTTACATTATCCCCTAATTCTCTAACCACTAATTCTACTAACTGATTTCCGGGGTCGGCGATACCCGGTGTGCCGGCATCAGAAACTAAAGCCAAGTTTTTATTTTGTTTTAAAAGATTAATAATCTGGTCAATCTTTTGGATTTGGGAATGCTGGTGATAACTCAAAGTCGGTATCTTTATTTGATAATGGTCCAGTAATCTTTTAGTTATTCTGGTATCCTCGCACAAAATTAAATCAACGTTCCTGAGAACGTCGATTGCCCGAAGAGTAATATCGGCCAGGTTGCCAATCGGAGTAGCCACTATATACAAACTTGACATAGATTATAAGACCACTATTTTTTCTTCCTTTTTCTTCTTTAAGAAGTCCCTTAAAAATTCAAACAGAAGACCGGCTAAAGGAATAGCCAAAATAGCCCCTAACATGCCCAGTAACTTAGCGCCGATAGTCAGGGACAATAAAACCAGAATTGGCGGCAAGCCGATAAATTTTTTGCTTAAAATCGGAAACAAAATATTACTTTCAATTTGCTGGATTAAGAGAAAAACAATCAAAACAAATAAAGCTTTTAACCAAGAATCTAAGACGATAAACAAAGTAATAATGGCTCCGGCGATAACCGGACCTAAAATAGGAATAAAATTTAAAATGGTTGATAAAAATGCCAAGCTCAGAGAATATTTTATGTTAAACAGAAATAGAGTGATAAAAACAGCCAAGCCGACAAAAAGAGAAGCTAAAATTCGGCTGCCAAACCAGCCCGCCACTTTGACTTGAGTTTTTTCCCAAAGGAATAAAATATAGGTTTCGTATTTTTTGGGGGACAATAGACCAATCACTCTTTCTATTCCCTTTTCTTCCAAAGAAAGAAAAAGAGCAATTGACAGGATAAAAAGGGTGGAACCGATACCGCCGAAAAATAAGCCTAAGGCGCTTAAAATATTGGAAGAAGATTTTTGCAAGATTAAACCGATTGCCTGAGTAAAGCTTTCCAAGTTTTGAAAGGCCTGAACTCCTAAAACTCTTAGAGGAGGCGCAATTTTCTCAAAATATTGAGGAAAAAGCTGGGTAAACTGTTGAATTTCCGAAACGAAAACAGGCGCGGTTAAAAAAATCGTCAGGCCTAAAATGCCGAAAATGGCTACATAAACAAAAATGACGGCCAAAAGACGCGGCACTTTCATCTTTCTTAAAAAATTAATGGCTGGGTTAAATAAAATAGAAATGATTAAAGCAAAAATCACCCAAACTAAAATATCTTTAACTAAATAAATTAAATAGAAAAGAAGACTGGCCACAGCTACTTTTAAAATTGTTCCCCAAGAAATATCTAAAATACGATTTTGCTCCATAGTGATTCTATAATTTTAACAATTTTTGGAATCGGCTTTTGTCCTCAAATGGGCCGATTAAAGCTAAATTTAATTTTTCAGGTTTAAAAATATCCTTAGCTACCTTTAGAATATCATTTGCAGAAACTTTATCAATTTTTTTAAAGATTTCTTCGGAAGTCAAAATCTTTTTTTCCAGAATTTCCTGACCCGCGCAGAAAAAAGCTTGAGCATCGGACGGCTCCAAAGTTAAGGCCAATTTGCCCTTGATGTTATCTTTAGCTTTTTTTAACTCATTTGAACCAACTTTTTGTTGAGATATTTTTTTATATTCTTTAAGAATGGTCGGAATCGCCTGGTCTAGCTTACGATTATCTATCCCGGCGAAAGTGCACAAATAACCGGTATCAGGATCTGACTCGGCATTGGTCCTGATATAATAAGCGGCTCCTAATTTTTCTCTGACTTCCAAGAATAAACGGGAGCTCATCATCCCTCCTAAAATTGTTTCCAATAATTCCAAGGCATATCTTTGGGGATGAAAAAGATTATAAGATCTGACCCCTAAAGCCAAGTGTGTTTGATCTGTTTTCTTGGGATGAAGAAGAATTTGGGGAGAACTTTGTCTTTCGATTACGGGTGCCTTCGATTTAAATCCGGTTGTTTTAATCTTGGAAAAATATTTTTTAACCATTTTTATTATAGGTATGGTCGAAATATCGCCGGCCACACAAATAATAGTATTGGAGGCAACATATTGAGATTTCATATAATTTACTATTTGTCCTCGCGTGATTCTGGCGACATCTTCTTTGGTGCCGGCTACATCCCAGCCCGCCGGCTGATCGCCGTATAACAAACTTTTCCAAAGTTCATTAATGTATATCATCGGCGTATCTAAAAACATATTGATTTCTTCGGTCAAAACGCCTCTTTCCTTTTCTATTTCTTCTTTGGGCAAAAGCGAATTTAAATAAATATCAGAAACCCAATCTAAAGCAATTTCTAATTTATTTGACAGGACTTTAGCAAAATAGCCCGTGTATTCTTCCGAAGTGAAGGCGTTGTAAAGTCCGCCCACTTTGTCGAGAGTTTCGGCAATAGTTATTTTTGACGGTCGTTTTTTCGTACCCTTGAAATACATGTGCTCTAAAAAATGGGATATGCCGTTGGTCTCTTTGGTTTCATATTTTGAGCCCGTACCCGCCAAAGCCAAAACCGTCACTGCTTGAGTGTTTTTTTCCGGAACGGTAATAATTCTTAACCCGTTTTTAAGAGTGGTTTTCTGAAACATTATAATTCTAATTTTTTATTTAAAACTTCAACCAACTCTTTAGTTTTTACTCTTTCCTGTGACATCGTGTCGCGGTCGCGAACAGTCACATCATCTTTTTCCAAGGTTTCAAAATCAATCGTTAAACAGTAGGGAGTGCCGATTTCATCCTGCCGGCGGTAACGACGGCCGATGGAATCAACTTCGTCATACTGGCACATAAAATACGGCTTTAACATTGCGTAAATTTCTTTGGATTTTTTGACTAGATCTTGCTTGTTTTTGACTAAAGGTAAAATCGCTGCTTTTATCGGAGATAATTTTTTATTAAGTTTCAAAACTATTTCTTCCTCTTTAACCGCTTTAGTCGTTCGGGTTCTCCCACCTTCAACTTCTTCGTAAGCGTCAACTAACAAAGCTAAAAAGAGCCGGTCTATTCCCAGGCTTGGCTCTATTACGAATGGAACATATTTTTCTTTGGTTTGTTCATCGAAATAAGCCAACTCTTTACCGGAAAATTTAGCGTGTTGCGAGAGATCATAATTTGTCCTGTTGGCTATGCCGGTCAGTTCCGACCAACCAAAAGGAAATTTATACTCAATATCAATGGTTCTTTTGGAATAGTGAGACAGATTTTCTTTTTTATGTTCATATCTTCTAAGATTTTCTTTTTTTATTCCGAGACCGATAATAAAATTTTCCCAGTCAGAAACCCACTCTTCAAAAGATTTTTCATCTTCACCCGGCTTGACGAAATATTCTATTTCAGCTTGTTCAAACTCTCTTGATCGGAAAATAAAGTTACCGGTAGTGATCTCATTTCTATACGCTCTGCCTATTTGCGCTATCCCGAAAGGTATTTTTAACCGCATCGTTTCTCGCGCCAAATCAAAGTCGGTAAACATCGCTTGAGCAGTTTCCGGCCTCAAATAAGCTGTACTGGCTCCGTCTTCCACCGGGCCCAAAAAAGTTTTAAACATTAAATTAAATTGTCTGGCCTGAGTAAACTCTTTACCGCCGCATTTAAGGCATTCCTTCTTCTCCAAATGGTCTTCCCTGAAACGGCTATGACATTTTTTACATTCTATTAAGGGATCGGTAAAGTTTTTCAAATGGCCTGATGCCTCCCAGATTTTAGGATGCATGATAACGGGCGTATCGATCAAAACAATATTATCCTTTTCCTGGACAAATCTTTTCAGCCAGCTCTTCTTAATATTATTCTTCAAGACCGCACCCAAAGGGCCGTAATCCCATAACGCCTCTATCCCGCCATAAATTTCCGACGATGGAAAGATAAAACCACGGCGTTTACAAAATGATACGATTTTTGACATTAGGTCTTGCTCCATAAATTTACTGTACTATGCCTTTATCCCCCGTCATTGTCTTGTCGTCCGGCAAAACAGTGGTTACTTCTGAGGCCGAGGCCGTAATGTCCTCGCCGGTCCATTGGTCTTGGCCGGAAATCTGGGCTTGGCCGATGATCAACGGCGTTTGGCCCCTTTGGGAATAGTCAGGCGTTAGCTTGATCTGAAAAGAAATGTTGGGAGATGGAGTGCCGACTATCCCTTCGCTCATCTTCAAATCACCAACGTCCCAAACAATTTCTCTGGATTGCGAATCAAAAGTGAATTTGGCCAGCTCGTCTTCGGGGAAAATTTTACCGGTCAATTCCACATTGGACGGCAGTTGAGCTTTAATTTTGGCGTTTTTAACATCATTATAATAATTTTGGGCTTGCCAAATTACGGTATAAGTCGTGCTTTGACCGACTTGCGGCGGCAAGGGGCCGGAATTGCCGAAAACTTCATCTTGGAAAAAAGCTTTTTGAGAAACGACCAGCTGCGAATTGATTTTATTGGTAAATTTTTCTTGAATTTGGCTGACAAAAATGTCGTCGGCAATAGTTGGATTTTTGTCTCCTGGACCGACAATTTCCCACTGGTCTTTTAAGTTAATCCAGAACTCCACTTCACTTTGCTCGCCCGCATCTAAAAACTGCAGTTTAGAATTTCTTTTCCAGTCAAAAACAATTGAATCATCTCCCGATGTAAAACTGCCCTGGGGCGCAGCTAAGGTTTGTAAATCAAAAGCCTTGCCCGTTAATTTTACTATTAAAGATAAATTGCTTAAATAGTCGTCGCCAAGATTTTTAAAAAAGATGGCGTAATGAAGCCTATCTCCCGGATTAGCGACATACTGCGGGTTACCGTTAATTTGCTGAGAGATATAAAGCGAGGGCTTTGCTACAGTAATGCCCTTGCTGATTTCTTTTAAAACAACGAACTCGCCATTCTGCCAACTGCCTATTTTAGCTTGGAAAATTTTTTCTTCGCCTACTTCTCCTTGGACATTTCCCGAAACGGCCACTCGACCTCCTTGGGCTTTATTCAAAAGACCAATATCCCAATCAGTCTTATCTAAAGAGTTAGGAGTCGATTCGATAAACTCAAACCCGGAAGGGTAAGTCAAAACTATTCTTAAGTCAGGCAACGGATAATCGGTATTAGAAAAATAATTCAACCTGAAAGTCAGCTCTTTCCCCGATTCAATCTTGGAAGGCAAATCAAATTCAAAGGTTAAAGAAACTTTTTGGATAACAGTCGTAAAGGTTGTTTCCGAAGTATATCTGGCTTTTAAGTTCTTCGGCTGATAGCTTAAAGTAGCTTTGGCTAGTTGAGCTTCGCCCTCTCCGCCCAACAATCTGGCTTTAAAATGGATCGTTTCCTCCTGCCCCGGATAAATATCGCCTCCTAAATCGGTTGAATTTTTCGTTACCCTGAGGGACCCCCCATCCGATGGCAAAGCATGCTCGGGGTATTCAAAAATAAGTTCGGGGTTATCCAAGCGGGTATCGCCATTGTTTTTATATTTAACGATGTAATCGACCTCCTGAAGAAGATCTATATTCTCGGGACCCAAAATTTCCAATTTTAAAGTATCCTTGGAAAAAATATTCCTTTGGTAATAATAAAAACCGACCGCTCCAACTAGAATAGCCAAAATGATAACGATACGAACTAATTTCCCCATGAATTTATAAATTACCAGTTATTCGAAATGAAAGATTGCCAGTTTTTGGAAAAAACCGCCAACATCTCTAAGTGTGATTTTTCTATTTTCAACTTAGATAAAATCGACCAATCTTTTTTTAAAATTATTCTCAATATCTTGATGATACTCGTCTCTATCTCTTTTATTGGCCGAGCCGCAACGAAGGGCGGAAAAGAGGATTTATCCTCTTTGATTGATTTTACTGATTTCAAACAACTTTGGCAAATCAGTCCGCTTTCTCCGGAACTAAAATAGATCTGACCCGAGCTTAATCTCTTTTGGCACAAAACACAGTGATAAAAATCGGGCGCGTATCCTAAAATAGTCAGCAGATTCCAAAAGAAATAATAGTAAACTAATCTTAAATCACTAATTTTAAACCCCAGGTCATCTAATCGCCTGAAAACTTCGGAAAACAACTGCCAAATTTTATTATCTTTTTCCTGGCCCCTGACCAAGTCGTCAAAAAGTTGTGATACCTTATAAGATATCGCCAATCTTTTTAAATCCTTCCTTAAATTTTGAAATTTATTGACAGCCAGGGCGTCAGTCAGGGTTTTATATGTTTTCCCTTGAATAAATTCGATTTCCGATAAATAAAAAATGCCGGCTCCGGCTCTCAACTTTGAAGCAATTTTCCTGATAGCCTTAGCTAAAATTTCCAATTTGCCGAAATCTTTAGTAAAAATCGTTAAAAGTTGGTCGGCTTCGCCGCGATTCTCTCTCTTTAAGATAAGGCCGTGAGTACGATAATGAACGAACATCCTATAATTTTTCTTTAAAAAATTTCAATTTTTCCTTTAAATCATTTTTTTCTTTCCAATCAATTTTAGGATCTTTAAGCTTTGCCTCAGTATCTTTTTTCAGGAGTTCTATCACTCTGTTGCGTTCATTCTTCTCGTAATAACCGCCCGCCTTAGCCAGAGCTTCTCCGGCTAATTCTTTCATCTGGTCTTTAGTATAATTTTTTCCGTAATATGATTTATATCTGAAAGCCGGGTCTTTTTTGAATTTGTCAATCGCCTGCCAGGTTTTCATATATGATTTCCCTCCCAGAACGGACGAGTCTTTTTTCCCCTCTTTTGGCGGAGTCGGCATTTTCTCCGGTCTCCCGGACAAATCCCCCTTTTCCCTGGCTGGACCCATAACAATATCTCTAAAAATTCCCATAGTTTAAACCTTCTGAATCATTAATGATAATTTTTCCTGGTCGATTTCAATTATTTTAGCCGATTCAAGAACGTCTGTTTGAATTAAATCCTTAATCTTGGCTTCCATCAAAATAAAATCTTTATTTTTAACCAAAATCGATTTCAAAATTTCTCCGGTTGAATAATAAACAAAAATTTTATCGGCCGGTTTCAAGTTAGCAGTTTTTCTTAATCCCTGGATATTACGAATAATTTCTCTGACCATTCCCTCCTCTTTTAATTCCGGCGTAATCTCAGTAACCAACTTCAGTTCTTTGCCAAAAGTAATTTCCTTCACATTGACTTCATCTTTTATTAAGCCTGATAGTTCTTTGTCTTTTACCAGCTGTTCATTATTAATTATTAATTGTTGCAACGGTTGTCTTACTTTAATACCAACTTTTGCCCTCTCAGCCAAAGCTAAAGTCACTATCTCTCTCTCTTTAACCATTGCTTCTTCCAATTTTTCATCGATTTGCTTCTGGTCGGCCTTAGGCCAATCAAACAGATGGATGGATTCCGGCATTTCTTTTCGTCGTAATTTTTGATACATTTCTTCAGCAAAAAATGGCATAATCGGCGCAATTAATTTCAGCAAGTTGAAAATAACATAATGGAGAGTTTCAGCGGCTTCTTTTTTTTCTGCCG
>JAVHRH010000017.1:13142-20561 GCA_036171555.1 Parcubacteria group bacterium
TGAAAACGTTTCCTTGACCTTCTTATATACCAAAGAGACAAATCATTGATAAAGAAATCTTCTATGGACAGAGTCCCTGACATCACATTAAATTCATCCAAGTTTTTGGTCACTTTCGCTACTAAATTATTAAATCGGGAAATAATCCATTTGTCTAAAATGTTTTTGACTGCCGGGATATCTTTGGCTTTCGCATAATCTTCGGGCAAAACATAAATATTAAAAAATTCAATGGAGTTATAAAGAGTTAAAAGCTTTCTTTGTATCTCGTTAGCCGCGTTGTACCCGAACCTTAAGTTTTCCGCCGGATTTTGCCTGGCATACAGCCAGCGCATGACATCCGCCCCGATTTTTTCTACAGCTTCATCAAACCAAATGGCGTTTCCCTTAGACTTATGCATTTCCTCATCTTTCTCGTCGTGCACTGAAGCATAACCGAAAATGGTCTTGGCGGGGCAAGCATCTTCTAAAACAGCGCTCATCACAATTAAAGAATAAAACCAGTTT
This sequence comes from Parcubacteria group bacterium, assembly GCA_036171555.1. Taxonomy (GTDB): domain Bacteria; phylum Patescibacteriota; class Minisyncoccia; order Minisyncoccales; family JAVHRH01; genus JAVHRH01. The sequence goes on from JAVHRH010000017.1 coordinate 13,650, forward strand.
TTAAATTGACCGGGAAATGATTCGCAAATTAAATCAGCCGGAAACCATTTTTCCCAATATTTTTTATCAGTGGAATAATCCAGGGTAGAAAAAGAAACGATACCGGCATCCAGCCAAGGATTGCCAACGTCCGGGATCCGCGAAACCAATTCGCCGCACTTAGCACATTTAATTTTAACCTTATCCACCCAGGGGCGGTGAGGAGTCCGACCTTCAAATTCATCCCAGCCTTCAACCGCTCTCTTTTTTAGTTCTTCTTTCCCGCCAACTACCTCGAAATTACCGCATTTTTTACATTCAAAAATCGGCAAAGCCAAACCCCAATATCTTTTTTTGGAAATCAGCCAATCTTCCATATTTTTCAGCCAATCCAGTTCCCGATCCAGCCCAAAAGAGGGAATCCATTTTATTTTTTTAGCTATTTTTATCAAAGAATCCCTTAACTTTTCCATTGAGATATACCATTCGTCAACTAAACGCCAAACCAATTCGCTTTTGCACCGCCAGCAAGCCGGATAACGGTGGGTAATGGATTTAACATTAAAAAGATAACGGCCGGCGTCTTTGTTTTTAAGATAATCAATGATTATTTCCGGCTTATCTTTGGCGTTCTGGCCGGAAAATTCGGCCAAATCATTAAGATAATTAGCAGATTCGTCTATCAATTCAATGGCAGGCAAACCCAGTTTCTTGCCCAAACGGAAATCTTCGGTGCCGGCACCAGGCGCTAAATGTATCAAACCAGTTCCTTCGGTTTCGCTGACCGGCAGAATCCGGGAATCTGTCGCCACTACTACATGCACATAACTGCCGAGCGATTTTTTAATTCGCGTAAGATTATCGAAAGGCGATTGATACTTAAATCCGACCAGTTTTTCTCCTTTGACGGTTTTAATGGTTTTTAAACCCAGGCTATCAGCCAAAGTTTTTAAAAGATAATATCTATTCCCTTCAACTTTGCCGCTGGATATGGCATATTCTTTATCGGGGTCAACCACGATGGCCACGTTCCCCGGTAAAGTCCAAGGAGTTGTTGTCCAAACGAGTAAAAAATAATCGTCCTTGCCTAAAATCGGATACTCTAAGAAAACTGAATCATGCGTTTTTTCCTGATAATCTTCCGTTAATATCTCGTGCTGGGAAATGGCGGTACCACATCTGGGGCACCAGGGCACGGTATCACGGCCTTTGTAAATTAAACTTTTCTCAGAGCATTTTTTAAGAAAACTCCAAATCGCATAATTGTTTTCATCCGACATCGTATAGTAAGAATTTTCCCAATCCATCCACTGGCCTAAACGAATTGACTGCTGGGTTTGAATCGCCGAATATTTTCTGACTCTGGCCTTGCACGCCTCAACGAATTTTTCGATGCCGTATTGCTCAATATCTTTTTTAGTTTTAAAACCGAGCTCTTTTTCGACCTCAACCTCCACCCAAAGGCCCTGGCAGTCAAAACCATTTTGAAAACGTTCGTCAAAACCCTGCATGGCTTTATATCTTTGGAATAAATCTTTATAAGTCCTGCCCCAGGCATGGTGAACGCCCATCGGGTTGTTGGCCGTTATCGGGCCGTCAAGAAAAGACCAGGGTTTTTTACCGCGGTTCTTGGTTCTTAACTTCTCAAAAATTGAATTTGTCTGCCAAAACTTCAATATTTTATTCTCTATATTTGGAAAATTTAGCTCCATATAGTTATTAAAGTTTACGGATTTCCCCGTTTTTCATTTCTCTGCCTTGAACTATGTTTTCAATAAATTTTTTCCGGTTCCAACCTAAAACCATTTTTTCCAGCAAAGTGAGAGGCCGCTTATGCCCAACAACTAAAATATTTTTTTGTTTGTATTTTTTTTCCACATTTTTCAAAAAATTCATCATCCTTTCTTCAATATCAACATAATTTTCACCTTTGGGCGGAGCAATAGTAAACCTTCTTTTGTAGTATTCCAAGGGTGAAAGTTTTTCTCCTTCTTTGACCCAAAATTTGCCGACTTCATTAATAAGCTGGCCATTAAAAATTCCCAAATTGACATCTCTCAACCGCTTATCAAATTTTATTTTTAATCCCAGTTCTTTAGCAATAATTTTAGCTGTTTGCTTTGTTCTTAACATGTCAGAGGAGAAAATTAATTTAATTTTCTTCTTTTTCAATTTTTTTGCGTCCTCTTTAATTTGTTTTACTCCTTTTCTAGTCAACGGAGAATAAATTTTTTCCGGCCAGCAGGAAACCAACCCCTTTACATTGATAAGCGATTCCCCATGCCTTAAAAGATAATAATGATTTCTTAAATGCATGTGTTTACATTTTTTCGGGAGATGAAATACCCATTAAATCTAAAGTGTTTTTTAAGACAATTTTAACTGCCAGCAGTAAAGATAAACGAGCTTTTGATAAGGGAACATTTTCTGAAATAACTTGGCAATCTCGATAGAATTGATGAAACGCGGCAGCTAAATCCATGGCATACTGCGGCAGGCGCTGAACCTGATAATCTTTAGCTATGTCTTCCACAATTTCCGGCAACCTGATAAGTTGTTTAATTAAGCTCAATTCACTGGAATCATTCAACAATCGGAGGTCGGAGCTCCGAAAGTTTAATTTTGGTGATTTTTTAAATATACTGCAGATTCGAGCGTAAGCATATTGGATATAAAAAACCGGATTTTTTTCCGATTGTTCTTTGGCTAAGTCCAGATCAAAAATTAAATGGCTATCAGCACTACGCGACAGAAAGAAAAACCTGGCCACGTCCAGACCCACTTCATCAATTAATTCATCAATTGTCACATAAATACCGGTGCGCTTTGACATTTTTACTTCCTGACCCGCCTGCATTAACTGAACCAATTGCATGATGATTATATCGGCTTGCTCTTTTTTATAGCCCAAGGCCTCCACCGCACTTTTTATTCTGCCGATATAACCATGATGGTCAGCTCCCCAGAAAAATATCAATTTTTCAAAACCGCGATTAAATTTATCTTTTAAATAAGCTATATCGGAAGCCAGATACGTCGTTTCCCAGTCGGCTTTTAGTAAAACTCTATCTTTGTCGTCGCCGAAATTCGTTGATTTGAACCATAAAGCGCCTTCTGACTCATAAACTAATTTTTTATTTTTTAATAAATCTAAAATTTTATCAATTTCTTTTTTCTGGTATAAACTTTCTTCCGAAAACCAAATATCAAATTCAATCCCCATCTTCTTTACTGACGGTTTTATCATTTCTTCTAAAACAATTTTGGCGGCGGCTTCTCCTACCTTTTCCGGATTACTTCCTTTTACTCTCTTTTTTAAATCTTCAATATAAGGTCCTTGATAAACAGCTTCAGTGTCACCCAAAATAGAATGGCCTAACTTTTTGATTTGTTCTCCGGTATCATTAATGTAATATTCTCTCTCTGTCTTATGGCCGGCTTTAGTTAAAACATTAGATAAGACATCACCGCAAAAACCCCCTCGGCCGTTGCCTAAAGTCAGAGGACCTGTAGGATTAGCTGAAATAAATTCCACATTCACTTTTTGGCCTTTTCCAGTTCTAATTTCTCCGAACTTATCTCTTTGTTTTAGAATTTCTCCAACTTGCTTTTGCAGATATTCTTTGGAAAGAAAAAAGTTGATAAATCCATTTTTTACCTCAACTTTTTCCAAAATATCACTTTTTATGGCTTTGGCGATTTCCTGCGGATTTTTCTTCAAAAGCATGGCTACGTTAGTGGAATAATCGCCGAAAGCCGCGCTTTGCGGCTTATCTATTTTAACTTCAACCTCTATTTGATAGAGGTCTTTTATCGATTTTTCTACTAATTTTTTGATTATTTCTCTCAACATTATAATCAATTTTACCTTATTTTACTTAAAAACTAAAGGTTTTAATGTTAAAATTAAGGTATAGTCAAAGAGAATAAATCCTCTTTTCTATCTGCGTTTTTAATAAATTAAAAACTTGCTGCATGAAAATCTTATCCGAAAACAGAAAGGCCCACTTTAATTACACAATCCTCGAAAAATTTCAGGCGGGGGTGGCTTTGAATGGCCAAGAAGTAAAATCAATCAAAACGCACGGGGTAAGCTTAACCGGCAGCTTTATCGTCATTAAAAACGAAGAGCCCTGGTGGGTTGGCGCTAATATCCCCCCTTATCAGCCGAAAAACGCGCCAGCTGATTATGAAATCCAGCGCTCCCGAAAACTGCTTTTAAAAAAATCGGAGATAAACTATCTAATTGGTAAAAACAAAGAGAAAGGGTTGACTTTAATACCCTTGATGATATATACTGATAAAGACAGAATTAAGCTTGAATTTGGCTTAGCTAAAGGTAAAAAACAGTTTGACAAAAGAGAAACGATCAAAAAACGGGACATTGAAAGAGAAATGAAAAGAGAACTGAATTCAAGAGGATAAATGGGGATGCCTGGATTCGATGACGGCTTAACTTAAAATGAGCAAGCTGAGATGGCAACTCTCGTAAAAAATTGCCAATCCAAAATAAGTGCCAACTTATTCGGAAAACAACCCGCTTTAGCTTTAGCTTAAGCGGCATCTGACTTGTTGATTCTCGCTAGGCAAAATCAGGTGTTATATTCAGCGAGATAGATAGTTTTTCTTTATCCGGAAAAGCTATTGAAACAATCAGGATTAAAAGTATGGAAATTTTGTCCGGTTTCGATTCTATACTTTTACTTAAACCGAACTAAGCTTGTAGAATTATTTCAAGAAAATCGTCAGACGAGGCTTCAATGCCTCCATCTCCACATAATCAATAACCAAATTACGTTTGTTGAAAAAACCATTAGTCAACCAACAAATAAGGGCGAAAGAGGTCAGACTAGTTGATGAAACCGGAAAACAGTTAGGGGTTGTGCCTTTTGAAAAAGCGGCTGACCTGGCCATCGAACGCAAGTTAGATTTGATTCAAGTCACGGAAAAAGTTCAACCGCCCGTCTGCAAATTGGGCGATTTCGGCAAGTATCTTTATCGCGAAGAAAAAAAAGAAAAAAATACTCATAAACAAAGAGTCAGAGAATTCAAAGGGCTGAGATTAACCTTTAACATCTCGCTGCACGATTTGGAAACCAGAGCCCATCAGGCCGAAAAATTTTTGGCCAAAGGAGATGTCGTCAGAATCGAACTACGGTTAAAAGGAAGGGAAAAAGCTTTGCAGAAATTTGCCGAAGAAAAAATAAAGAAATTTTTAGAAATTTTAAATAAAATTACTCCGATAAAAGTAGAGAGAGAATTAAAAAAAGAATTTCGCGGATTAACGATGATAATTTCAAAGGGTTAATAATACAAAGGTATGGGAAAATTCAAAACCAGAAAATCAATCACCAAACGTTTCAAAATTACTAAAACCGGCAAAATCTTGAGAAGGATCAGCGGCCAGGACCATAATCGGGCGAAAAAAACAGGCAAAAGAGTCAGACAGGGCCGAAAATTGGTCGAAGTTTCTAAGGGTGAAGCGAGAATTATTAAAAGATATCTTAAAAAAACATGGTAAGAGTTAAGGGCGGCGTTTTCTCCCAGAAAAGAAGAAAACATCTTTTAAAATATACTAAAGGATATAAATGGGGCCGAAAGTCAAAATTAAGGGCAGCTAAAGAAGCTTTGATGCATGCCTGGGAATATGCTTATCGGGACAGAAGAACTAAAAAAAGAGATTTTAGGCGACTTTGGCAAATTCAGATTAATGCCGCTTGTCGTGAACAAGGTTTTAACTACAGTAAATTCGTTTTCGGTCTCAAGAAAAATAAAATCGAGCTTGACCGAAAAATTCTGTCAGAACTGGCCAAAAGTCATCCTCAAATCTTTGAAAAGATTTTAGAAAAAGTAAAAGCATAAAAAAGGGCCACCTATAAGAGAAGGTGGCGCCCCAAAGAGCTGCAACTGGCCAATTGGGTTGAATAGATATGGCTGGTGTTCCTCGCTTTGACAACAAGGACATTTTTTCCCCTCATAATCCTGCCCACAACAAACGCATCGTTTAATTGTGCCTTTCATTCTCGCATTTCCTCCTTAAAGCCAGATTATTACTTAATTTTAACTTTCTTATTTTTGAAGGTCAATCCTTCTCTTCAAAAGCAAACTTTCATTTGCTTTTTTTAATATCTCTTTGGCGTTTTTGAAACTTAATTGTTTAATTGCTTCTTCGAAGGATAACCACTGATAACCTATATGTTCTCCTGAAATTCTGACTTCTCTTTCTTTGGTTTCGACCAAAAAGAAAGTGACGAATTTTAAAATATTTTGGTCCTGAACTTTGAAAAAATATTTAAAAGTTTCCTTGAACCCTTTAATAAATTTAACGTCTTTTAAGCCGGTTTCCTCCTCGACCTCTCTTTTAACCGTATCTTCCAGTTCTTCTCCTTTTTCAATGTGGCCTTTAGAAAAATCCCAATAGCTCTTGTCTGAACGATGGTTTATCGCCGGGTAACATAAAAGAAGGTAAAAAAACTTTGTTTTTTTACCCTGAGCTACGTCGAAGGGTTCCATTCTGAAAATTATGGCTCCAGCCGATTTTTCTACAGGCACGTTTTTATTGTCGATGAAGTTTTCCCCTGCGGGTTTCCCTTCATCTTCACCTTCGTCTCGCTTCGCGAGACTCGGTTTTTAAAAATTTTAATAATTTTTCTAACGGCCAGCAGTTGATGATGTCTTTTTTCTCAGCCCAACCCCTTCTGGCTTGGGCAACGCCTAATTCCATCAACCCCAGCTGTGATTTTTCGTGGCTATCCGTGTTAATAATCATTTTTACTCCCGATTCTTTCGCGCGGCGGATATTAAAATCATTTAAATCTAATCTTCCCGGCCAAGCGTCTATTTCCAGAATAGTTTTTGTTTCTCTGGCCGCTTTTAAAACCTTATCGAAATCAATCTGATATTCGTCTCTCTTTTTTAGAATCCTGCCTGTTG
>JAVHRH010000018.1:0-316 GCA_036171555.1 Parcubacteria group bacterium
GTAATGTTACACCTCTCTATATTCCAGAAGGACCGCTCCGTGGACATATTGGGATTAAGTCATCCTCAAGGAACCACAACTATCCCTGGATGACGAAATTCGGCGGCTCAGGCAAGGTCGAGGATCTGGACCATGAAATGGAACGGGTAATCACTGATTTCCGGGTGAACGAGAAGCAAGCGTATCTCGATGCCGGATTAGAATGCCCGTTTTAGAAGCAAATAAAGCATTGAGGTAAAAAGGATGAAACGAAAGATAAACGGAAAGAGAGCGCGCTCGCTTCTCGTTCACCCGGAAATCAGTGATTACCCGTTCC
>JAVHRH010000018.1:326-16720 GCA_036171555.1 Parcubacteria group bacterium
CGCAGAAGCGAGCGCGCCGCAAAAAACCCAAGGAGGTGAAAGAAATGAATCAAAATGAACGTATTAAACTGTTTGAAGAGACGACCGCTCTACTTACTGGCCATTTCATCCTTACGTCGGGCCTGCACGCCAAGAACTATGTAGCCAAAAGGCGGCTCTATACCCGGCCCCTGAAAGTAGGCGCTCTGTGTCTGGAGATTGCCGAGCATTTCATGGATGCCGATGTGGAGGCCGTGGCTTCTCCGGCAGTCGGCGGAGTGGCTCTGTCTCAATGGGTTGCCTATCACTTGACCCGACTGCTCGGTCGCGATATTATCGCCGATTTCTGCGAAAAAGTCGAAGTTCCTGGTGGTACTACAAAGGCATTCGGCTTTTCCGAGGGTTGCGGCGAATTCTTGGCTGACAAGAGGGTCCTGGTCGTTGACGATGTACTGACTACTGGTGGTTCTCTTGACGGCGCACGGCAAGCCGTGGTTAATGCAAAAGGCAATGTCATTGGCGCCGGCGTTCTCTGGCTCCGTACCGAGGGAAAAACAGAAATGGACATACCTTTCTTTCCGCTTATCACCAAGGCCTTCCCGGCCTGGGCGCCCAAGGATTGCCAGCTCTGTGCCGAGAATGTTCCTTTCACCAAGCTAAAGTAACGGCCATCAAGGCCAAGCATCAGCGGCTTACTAGACTTATTCTGGTAAGCCGCTTTTTTATTAGCCAGCTTCACTTTTTTGGAAAAGGTTTTCCCCTAACAAGTTGATACAAAAAACCCACGATCGTGGATTTTTTGTATCAAATTTTAGCAGCAAGTTTCCTTAAAGTGGAAGCGCAGGTCGGAAAGAAAGGCGAAGAGGGTTGCGCCTTCTTCTTCAGCTGCGTTTTCGCCATACGAAAACTTGCTCTTTGAGTCCGAGTTTTCCACATATTTTGGATTGTTTTTAGCCTAAAAAAGAGCTATAATAAAGGAACAAATTGCTTCAAATTTATGCGTAAAATTATCGTAATAGAAGATAAAAAAGAGCAAGATTTAATAAAGGAATTAGACGGCAGAAACGACATTAAAGCCGAAAGAATTAAGCGACTTTTGGCGCTTCCGGACCTGACAAAAAAAGAAAATTCCCCGGTAAAAATTTTAGTTGACCAGATTATAAACTTGCCAAGATTTAAAGATTTTGATTTGATTGACTTTCCGAAAATCATCAGCACTCAAAATGATTTCGACCTTTTAAACACCCCGAAAGATCATCCCAGCAGAAGAGAAACAGACACCTATTACATTACAGACAACTATGTTTTAAGAACGCAGACGACGGCCATGTGGTCTTTTTATTTGAAAGATCCCGAGGTTTTGGCAAGACTAGAAAAAGAAGGCGAAATAAAGGTATTGGCTCCGGGAATCGTTTTCAGAAAAGATGAAATTGACAGAAGCCATTATCCGGCTTTCCATCAAATCGACGGCTTATTAATTTGTAAAAAAAGTAAAAAAATTATAACACAAGAGGACTTAAAAGAAGTCCAAATCGACTTAGCCAAAGGCATTTTCGGTTCGGATGTTGAGTGGAAATTTATTCCGGATGAATTCCCTTATACAGTTGAAAGCCTTGAGATGGATATTATGTTCAACGGCGAATGGATGGAGGTAAACGGAGCCGGGCTGGTAAACCCTATAGTTTTGAAAAACTTTGGATTGGATCCGGAAGTTTATAATGGTTGGGCGTTTGGATTTGGAGACAGATTGGCAATGATAAAAATGGGGATTCCGGATATAAGAATTCTTTGGTCAGACGATCCGCGGATCGTCTGCCAGTTCAAGGATATAAACAGTAAATACAAAGAAGTCAGCAAATATCCGCCAATTTCGAGAGACATTTCTTTTGTGGTTGATAAAAATATAAACCTAAATAATTATTACGAAATTGTCAGAGATTTTGCCGAAAATTTAATTGAAGAAGTCAAGCTTATCGACAGCTACGAAGACGAAAAAAAATTCGGAAAAGATAAAAAGAGCTACACATTCAGGATTGTTTACCGGTCGCCGGAAAGAACCTTGAATAACGAGGAAGTAAATAAAATTCAGGAAAAAATAAGGACAAAAACAAATCAAGATTTAAATGCCATTCTACGCTAAATAAAAAATATGTCACCTAAAAGCAAACAAACAAAAGCGGAATCAGAATATACCGCTAAAGATATTTATGTTTTACAGGGATTGGAGCCGGTCAGAAAAAGACCGGGCATGTATATTGGTTCGACAGGCCCCGAAGGCCTGCACCATTTGATTTGGGAGTGCGTTGACAATGGCATTGATGAGGCGATGGCCGGCTACGCTAAAAACGTCGAAGTTTTTCTGTTGCCTAACAACCGAGTTAAAATGACTGATGACGGCCGGGGAATTCCGGTTGAAAAGCATCCGCAAACCAAAAAATCAGCCCTGGAAACGGTTATGACGACCCTTCATAAAGGAGCTAAATTCGGCAGCAGCGCTTATAAAATTTCGGGGGGCCTCCACGGCGTCGGCATTGCCGTGGTTTGCGCTCTTTCTAAGTGGATGAGAGCCGAAGTTTGCCGGAACGGCAACCGCTATTTCCAGGAATATGAAAAAGGCAAGGTGAAGACACCGGTCAAAATATTCGGTAAATGTAAACAAACCGGTACGACTCAGATTTTTGAACCGGACCCGGAAATTTTCGGTGAAATCAAGTTTGATCTGAAAAAAATCCTGACTCATCTGCGCCAGCAGGCCTATTTAACGCGCGGCGTCAGGATTAAAGTAGTTGACGAAAGAGAAAAGCCGGTTGTCCCGTATTCTTTCTATTTTGAGGGAGGCATGGCTTCTTATGTCAGATATTTGACCCGAGGGGTAGTAGTTCGTCACCCGAATATTTTTTACTGTAACGCTGAAAAAGAAGAAATTATGGTTGAGGCCGCTTTTCAATACACTGATGAATACGAATGTTTTGAAGAAAGTTTCGCCAATAACATTTTTACCGGCGAGGGAGGGACTCATTTAACCGGATTTCGCTCGGCTATCACCCGAACCCTTAACGATTATGCTAAAAAGAACAGTCTTTTAAAAGAGAACGACGATAATTTGGGCGGCGAGGATATGAGAGAAGGATTTACCGGCGTTGTTTCAGTTAAACTAAGAGAACCCCAGTTTGAGGGTCAAACCAAGGCTAAGCTCGGCAATCCCGAAGTTAAAACTGCCGTGGAGTCAATCGTTAACGAGACCTTGGCTGATTTTTTGGAAAGAAATCCGATTGACGCCCGGGCGATTATTGAAAAATGTATTTTATCCTCCAAGGCCAGAAAAGCGGCCAGAGCTGCCAGAGAAACCGTTTTAAGAAAAGGCATTTTAGAGGGTTTGGCACTGCCCGGTAAGTTGGCTGATTGCACTTCTCGTTTGCCCGAAGAATCGGAACTTTATATCGTGGAAGGAAATTCAGCCGGCGGTTCGAGCCGTCAGGCAAGAGATCGTCACTTTCAGGCAATTCTGCCTTTAAGAGGTAAGATTCTCAACGTGGAAAGGGCCAGGTTGGATAAAATGCTGGAGTCAAAAGAAATCAAATCTTTGATTATTGCTTTGGGCACAGCCGTTTCGGATGATTTTAATTTGGAAAAAGCCAGGTATCATCGCATCGTTATTATGACCGATGCCGACGTTGACGGCGCTCATATCAGAACCTTGCTTTTGACTCTTTTTTACCGTTATTTTAAACCCATCATTGAAGCCGGGTATTTATATATCGCCCAGCCGCCGCTTTTCCGCATTCAAACCGGCAAAGAAGTTAAATATGCTTATAATGAAGAGCAAAAAGACAAAATCTTAAAATTAATGAAAGCTAATACTCCGCTTTCTTTGCAAAGATTTAAGGGTCTGGGAGAAATGAATCCTGATCAGCTTTGGGAAACAACCATGAATCCGGCCAATCGGACCCTGCTGCAAGTGGCGGTAGAAGATGCCAGAGATGCGGATAAAGTTTTTGACATTTTAATGGGCGACGAAGTCTTGCCGCGCAAAAAATTCATCCAAACACACGCTAAAAAAGTCAGAAACCTAGATATATAAAATATGTTTTCCAGAAAAACTATTTTGGTTTTAAGCTTTTCAATTATTTTTTGTTTTCTGTTTAATTTTACCACGCCGACGGCTCAGGCCTTGACTCTTAAACAGAAACAAACTTTAATTTCGAGCCTGCAAAAACAAATCACGGCCCTCCAAGAACGATTAAAAACACTTTACGTCGAACTGAACAAAACAGCAGCTTTAATTACCGCTCTTCCGGGCAGCTCGCTTAGTCTTTCTTTGGCAGATGATAATCCCAAAACTCACAATATTGCCAGAGGCAGTACCGATGCCGTTTTTCTGAAAGCAAATTTTTCCGCTGGCGTCACGGAAGACATCAGAATTAATTCGATCAGGGTTTATGTTTATAAAAATAGCGGCCAGACTTTGGTTGAGAAAAACGATATTAAAAATTTAAAAATTTTTGAAGGAAAAAACCAAATCGGCGTAACTCAGGCTGAAATCAGTGACGGTTTAGCTATTTTCGCCGGTTTAAATTGGCAAATTCTGGCTGGTACCACTAAAACCTTAACCCTGACGGCCGATGTGCCGATTGAAACGGATAATGATAATCTCCAAATCATAATCCAGGGCGGAAACAATTTAAATGTCAGCGGAGTAAAAACGGGCAAGTCAATTTTAGCTCAAGGTTCAGATGAAGGTAGCTTTCTAAAAATTGTTCCGTCGGGTGCCTTGTCAATTTCTTTATCAGGCAATTCGTCAACGACTGCCTCTGCTAAGAATATTATTCAAAAAGGGAAAACTTATCTCGATTTTCTTAAAATAAACTTTAGCGCTACCGATGCCGAAGCGATGGTTGTTAAATCCGTTACCATTAAACGAGACGGTTGTTCCGATCTTGATTTTTCTAAATTAAGAATTTATGACGTCGGAACGAGGCTAAGCGCCGATACCGTTTTTGTCAACGAAGAAGCGACTTTTGATCTGTCAGCGGTTGCTGACTGGCGAGTGCCAGCCGGCGCAACTAAAACTTTGACCGTTAAAGCTGATTTATCAACTTTGGATACAGCCGCTTGCCAGGTTAGGTTTTGTTTGGCGACAACAACTGATAACAATTACCAAATTTCAGCTCAAGGTTTTGCTTCAGGGGCAAAGATAAACGTTAATGGTTCGATGCCTTTTTGCGGCAGCTATTCGAATTTAGTCGGTTTGCCGCCAGCCGTTACTTTATTGTCTCCCAACGGCGGAGAGAGATTAATTAAAAGCAAAAGTTACGATATCGCTTGGTCTTCGGTCAGTTTAGGTACGCCGGGGATTAAAATAAATATTTCTCTCTGGAAAGTTAATTCCGACAATACTTTTTCTTTGAACCAGACGATTGTCTCAGACGTTGATCCTTTGGCGGGCAAATATTCTTGGGATGTTCCCAAAAATCTGGTTGTCGGGAAGTATAAAATTGTTCTTTTCACGGTCGGTTTCGCTAAATCCGACGAAAGCGACAGTTATTTCTACGTTATTAAGTAACCTTGAGCTGATTGATCCTAAACGACAAGCCCTTCAGGATCGGTCAGCGCAGTATCGAGGTAGACCGATAAGTTCATTTTGGCGAATTTTTTCGAATCCAGAAAACATCAATTTAGAATTCTTTAAATCATAAATATGAAGAAAGAAATCGTTATCACGGGAGGATTAGGATTTATTGGACAACATTTAGTGAAAAGATTAATTAAGGAGAATTTTTATCCAATTATAATCGATGATTTGTCGGTGGGAAGGTTGAAAACTTTAGAATTATTTCAGAAATCAAAATTTACTTTTATAAAATGTGATATTACCAATAAAGAAAAATTAGAAAGAAGCTTAACTAGATTTAAACCTGAAACAATTATCCATCTCGTCGCTCTCCACTTTATTCCTTATTGTAAACAAAATCCTGATAAAACAATTCTAATAAATACGGTTGGCACTCAAATATTGTTAGACATTGCCATAAAAAGACATATTAAAAATTTTCTTTTTGCTTCTTCCGCTGCAATATACAAACCAAGTAAAAATCCCCATAAAGAAATAGACCATCTTTGTCCCATCGATATTTATGGTTTATCAAAAAAGACAGGAGAAGAAATGATTCAATTATGTGGAAGATATTATGATATTCACTTTATTATTTTAAGACTTTTTAATGTCTACGGCTTAAACGATCCCAATCTTCATCTAATTCCTCAAATACTCTCACAATTAAAAGAATCTAATAGAATAAGAGTCGGGCGTCTTAATACTTTTAGGGACTATATTTATATAAACGATGTAGCAGAAGCAATGATCAAAATATTAAAATCTCGTAGAGGATTTGATAATTCTATTTATAATATCGGTAGTGGTAAAAAATATTCTGGTCATTTTTTAATAAAAATTATTAGTAGAATTATTGGAAGAAAAATGCTTATTCATAGAGATCCAAATTTAGTACGAAAAATTGACAGGAAAATACTGGTAGCAGATATAACGAAATTTTCTAAATCATATTTTTGGAAACCCAAATATAACCTATTTCAAGGGCTTAAAGAATTAATTTATTTAAGCTTTATTCAATGAATCAATTAATTTTTAGAAGATTTAAAAATAATTTTTATCTTTATAACAAAAAAGGAGGGAAAATTAATATTGTACCACGAAGAAAATTTAAAAATATAACCCTCGGTATTATCATTGATACTGCCTTGAAGATTCCACCAGATACCGGTGTTACCTATCGATTGTATTATTTATCAAAAAAACTAGCCCAAAAAGGTATAAGAATAAAGATTTTTCTCTGTAACCGTAACTTCGCAAATGAAGAAGATGTTAAAAATCTATTTAAGGAAACTTCTTTAGAATTTCATATTATTCCTGACTCCATTTTTACAATGTTAAAAAATTAGAAGAAATAATCAAACCAAATCATGTTGATATTATTCAAGCCGAAGATCCAGTTTATATTCTTAGATATGAGAAAATAAGTAGAGATTTAAATATTCCTTTTTGCCTTGAGATGCACGACGTAGAAGCGTCCTTACTTGAGTTGCTACAATGGAATCCAAAAGAGGTAAATTTTAGAAAAGCTATTAGTTATTTTTCCTGTACTTTAGCAGAAAGAGTTATTTGTATGACTTCTATAGATTATAATGAGCTAATCTATAAAATTGGTGCAGATATAAATAAATTAGTTCTTATCCCTAATCCTGTAGATTTTAAAAAATTTCCATATTTTGGTCCAAACCTCAAAGTAAAAAACATTGTTTTCCTAGGAAATATGTTCTACTGGCCGAATCAAAATGCAGCAATATTTATTGCTAAAAAGATATATCCTAAAGTTATTAAAAAAGATAAAAAGATAAAATTTACTCTGATAGGAATGGTACCGGAACATATAAAAAGGACTTTTAGTAAAAAAAATTTAATTTTTACTGGGAGCGTTGACAGTAGTAGTTTAAATAAATTATTAAAAGAATCAACTATTGCCCTATGTCCAGTCGCGGAGGGGTCGGGAATGAAGGTAAAAATCTTAAATTATTGTGCTGCGGGGCTGCCAATAATAACTACCAGAATCGGGGCCTCTGGTTATGAAAAAATTAAAAGTTTGATTATTGAAGATAATTTAAATAAATATCCAGAAACAATTCTCGATTTATTAGATCATCCCAATAAAATAAAGACTATGGGAAGTAATAACAGAAAGGGGGTGGAGAAATATTACGATTTAGAAAAAATTGCAGACAAAATAGCTCAAGTTTATCAAGATATTTTGAATAATTTTTACTATAGGAAGAGACAAATAAACAAAAATAAAGTTTTGAAGTTACTGTTCCCTTTATGGCTTAGAGAAAAAAGGATTTTTAAAATTAGAAATAAAAATTATTATATAATCAGAAATGGCAAGATTATATTCAAAAAAAGGTTCTAAAAATTAACCAATGTTAAGATTAAAATGAAGAATAAAATAATTATTGAAGGATTTTGGAATATTGGAAAATCTACCTTGGCTCAAATTCTAAGCCAAGAATTTGGTCATTCAATTTTTAGAGAACCCGATCATTTAAAAAATAAGGTTGTTCAGGGTGATATTGACCAATGGTATATTGAGGAGCATTTAAAGAATCAAAAGTTATTTTTTGAAAACGAGAATCACCTCCTTATTTCGGAAAGATCAATACTTTCTAGCGCCGCCTTTTTATACGCCAAAAAGAATAAAAATAGCTCAAATATTTTAAAAGACTTTATCTTATATTATCAAAAGTCAAGGCCCTTAGTAGTTTTCCTTTATGCCGAAAAAGCGACTATTAAAGAATTGGCTAAAAACATTCTAGACTTTGATGTTAGAAAACTTTTACAAAATGAACTTTTTATAGAAAGATATGAGACCTTTTTTAGAAATGTTCTTCCTTTTGTCTATGGTATTATTCCTTTGTTTATTAAAATTGACAGAAATGGTAGAAGAAAAACTCCTTCAGAGATTAAAAACGATATTATTAAAGCATTAGAGTGCAATAGACTTGCTCAGGTTAATATTGTTTGTTTTGAATTAGAAAAGGAACCATTATTTTTACTTTTAAAGAGGAATCGTATGAAAGGCGGTTTTTGGCAGACGATTACTGGAGGGGTAAAAATTAATCAAACCTTAGGAGAGGCTCTAATGAGTGAATTAAAAGAAGAATTAAATTTAAAATTAAGACCAAATAACCTTTTAAATACTCAATATTCTTTTTCTTTTATAGGAGTAGAGAGTTATGAATTAAATGAATATGTTTTTGGTTATAGATTAAAAAAAGGTGAAAATTTCAATCTAAGTATTGAACATACAGATTATAAATTTGTCTCCATAGGAGATGCCGGGCGTTTATTAAAATACGAAACGAATAAAGAGGCCATAAAGAAAGTTTACGAAGCTATAAAAAAAGCATAGGACGAATGATTTCACCCTATGCTTAAAAATGGAAGAAGGGAGAGTATCTGTTTATGTATTTGAAGGGTGGGTTGTTCGGCGTCGATAATAATCCAACCTCTCTCCTCAGCAAGCTTGAGGTAACCTTTCAGCATTGTTTCATGATATTCCCGGGATAGGCGGTCAAAGAAATCCTCACCTCTTATTAAGCAGCGTTTTTTTGCCTCTTCTATAGAAATTTGGAGTAAAAAAGTAATATCAGGTCGTATGTTATCGAACGCAATCTTATTAAGTCTGTGGCACAATTCAGGATCACTAGCTAATAATCCGTAGTTAGAGTGGTAAACAAGATAGCTTTCGTCCCATCTATCAGCAATAACAATTTCACCTCTTGCTATCGCTCTGGTGGTTTCAATCCGCTGCTGAACATGAAGGGCCTGGAAAAGAAAAAGAATAGCTACTGGGTCCCAATAATCAAGGAGTGCAGCGAAATACTCTTGTTCAGCTTGGCCATAAGCTTTGCTAGAAAAGACTGGACAGTTTTTCGATCTAAGATATTTCATCAAAAGATCAACTTGAGTACCTTTGCCGCAACCATCGATTCCGGTAAGACAGATTATCATTTTTCTCCCCCTTATACTTAAAATATTCTAAAATAAGAATATCAAAAATTTTTAAATAAAGCAAGTTATTAGTAGTTCGAGGATTGTCTATAATTTCAGTTAATAAAAAAATCGCCAGCTGGACGAATGTTTGATAGTATAAAATAATGAAAAAGCGGCCGAATGTTACGGTGAAAATAATGCTTCGATACAAAGATAAAGTCTTGATAGTGGAACATAAAGACGGTAATTTTGGGTTTCCCGGAGGGCACGTGGAATGGAATGAGTCTTTAATCGGTGCGTTAAAAAGGGAGCTAAAGGAAGAATTGAATTATAATTTAAAAAAGAACCTAAATTATTCGACGTTTGGAATTATGTTTCAAAAGAAAAGAGAAGCCATATGATTTTTCTTAATTATATTTTAAAACTGGACAAAAAACCCATTCTTTTTTCTCCAGAGAATCTCGGAATTTTTTGGCTGACTAGAAAAGAAATTGAGTCCTTGAATATAATTAAAAACAAACAATTTATTGATAAGATTTTTAAGCCCTTACCCTTAGAAACGATTAATTTAGTCTGACCGGGACGGGTTTCATTAAGGAGGAGCTAAAACGGTTAAATTTCCACCCGTGAGAAACCTCGATTCTAGACCAGAGTTAACCCTGAGCCAACGAACGGGTTGACAACTTGATTAAATTTGTTAAGATGGGGATAGAGCCCCAACGGGCTTTTTAAGAACCACGCCCAGTAATATGTCTATATATAATCTGCCCGCCAAAATCATCACTTTTCTGAAGGAAGTCAGGGTGGAGATAAAAAAAGTCAATTGGCCGACTAAAGATGAAACTATCAGATACACTTTAATTGTTATTGGTTTTTCTTTGGCTATCGCCTTGTTTTTGGGCGGTTTGGATTTTTTATTCACCACTCTTTTAAATAAGTTTATAATAAAGTAAAAAACGATGCCAAAACAACAAATCGATCAAGAAAGAAATTGGTATGTTCTGCATACTTATTCCGGTTATGAAGACGCAGTGGCTAAAGCTTTAAAACAAAGAGTGGAATCTTTGGGCATGGAAGACAAAATTTTTAATGTTGTCGTGCCTAAAGAAAAAAAGATTAAAATAAAAAATGGCAAAAGAAAAGTTATTGAGGAAAAAATTTATCCGGGTTACGTTTTGGTTGAAATGATGGTGACCGATGACAGCTGGTATGTGGTCAGAAATACGCCTAATGTCACTGGTTTTGTGGGAGCCGGAACGACTCCGGTGCCAGTTTCCAAGGAAGAAATCGACAGTTTAAAGAAGAGAATGGGCGGAGATGAGCCGCAATATAAGATTGAAGTTAGGGAAGGGGATTTGGTCAAAATTGTTGACGGGCCCTTCAAGGATTTGGACGGCAAAATTTCTGAAGTTGATGAGGAAAGAGGCAAGGTTAAAGTATTGGTCAATATGTTCGGCCGAGACACTCCCGTAGAATTAGATTCATTACAAATAAAAAAGGTGTAAAGTCAAAGAGGATAAATCCTCTTTTCCATCTGCGTTTTTAATAAATTAAAAACTTGCTGTATAAAATATTTCTATGAAAAAAGTTAAAACAATCGTCAAATTACAAATACCGGCCGGTAAAGCGACGCCCGCTCCGCCCGTAGGTCCGGCTTTGGCTCCTCACGGTTTGAATATTTCCGAATTCTGCCAGAAGTTTAACGCCGCCACCACGAATAATCAGGGTTTTAAAATACCCGTGGTCGTGACGATTTTTGAGGACAGAACTTATACCTTGCTGTTTAAACAGCCGCCGGCTTCCGAACTGTTAAAAAAAGCGGCTAACATTGAAAAGGGTTCCGGTACTCCGAACAAAACTAAAGTGGCTAAAATAACCCGTGCTCAACTGAAAGAAATAGCCGAAAAGAAAATGCCCGATTTGAATGCTAACGATATTGAAGCCGCGATGAAAACTATCGAAGGCACGGCCAGAAATATGGGCATAGAAATTGTTGGTTAAAATAAATTAGAGATTTAACCCCGCTAATTGCGGGGTTTTTGTTTAAAAAGATGATTTGGAAAAAGTCGGGCTTTAATATATAATGGAACATAACTATTAATCAGCAAAAATACATGATTTTATCTGATAAAGACATAAAAGATTATATTGTTAAGGGTCTCATTAAGGTTTTTCCGACGCCTAATTTTGGAGAACAACTGGGGCCGTGTTCCTTGGATTTACACTTGGGAAACAGCTTTAAAACCTTCAAGCCCAGTCGGTATCCATATTTGGACTTAAAAAGGAACCTTAATTTCGATGAATTAATGGAAAGCATAGAAGTAAACGACGGAGCGCCTTTTGTTATGCAGCCAAAAGAGTTTGTCATCGCCATTACCCAGGAAGAAGTAATCCTTCCGGCCAATATTATGGGAAGGTTAGACGGCCGGAGTTCTTTGGGCAGGCTTGGTTTGGTGGTGCATTCGACAGCCGGCAGATTTGATCCTGGCTGGCAGGGAAAGTGTGTCATGGAATTTGGAAATTTAGGCATTATGCCGATAATACTTTATCCGGGCATGCGCATTGCGGCCATGACTTTTGAGACACTTTCTTCTGAGTCAGAAACTCCTTATTTAAAACAAAAAGACCACAAATACGCCGGCCAGGTTACAGCGACAGCCAGTAAAATAAGCGAAGAGTCGGATACAAAAAAATAAAACAAAACTCATGGATAAAAGACATCCGGAATATCAATATCTTGATTTGTTACAGGAATTAATTGACAAGGGCGTTGAACAGGTTGATGCCGGTACCGGGGTCAAAACCTACAGCGTTTTTGGTCGGCGGTTTTGTTTTGACCTGTCGGAAGGTTTTCCTTTGCTGACGACTAAAAAAGTCTACTTTAAAGGTTTGCTTTATGAACTTTACTGGTTTATAGGCGGCCAGAAAAATATCAAATATCTGGTTGATAACAATATCCATATTTGGGATGATTACCCTTATCGGATTTACCGGGAAAAAATAGAAGCCGGGACAGAAAAAGAAATGACTCAGGAGGAGTTTATTGAAAAGATAAAAACAGATGCGGCGTTTGCCGAAAAACACGGTAACCTGCCGCATGTTTACGGAGATATGTGGCGCCATTGGCCGACAAAGACCGGCAGGACAATCGATCAGTTGCAGTGGATTATAGATACGGTACGCAAAGATAAAAGCGCCCATAATGCCATAGTTAATGTCTGGAATCCGGAATATCTTTATGAAATGGCTTCGCCCGGAGAAGCTTGCCGTTTTCCGATTTGCCATAATATGTTTCAAATAAATACCAATGGCGGGAGATTGTCTCTTCAGTTGTACCAGCGCTCTTGCGACGTTTTTTTAGGGGTACCTTTTAACATAGCCAGTTATGCCTTGCTCACAATGATATTGGCTCAGGTAACCGGAAACAAACCCGGGGAGTTTGTCCATATTTTCGGTGATATCCATTATTATGAAAATCATTTAGAGGCCGTCAAAGAACAATTAAAAAGAGCACCTAAACTTTTCCCGACCATTAAATTAGATCCGAACATCAAAGAAATAGACGACTTCAGGCCGGAAAGCGTAGAGCTTATCGGTTACGATCCGTGGCCGCCGATTAAAGCTGAGCTTTCTCCTGTCGGAGGAATAGTGACAAAACAATGGAAAGATTTTGTGCAGAAAGATAAAAAATAGACAAGACTATGGTTTCAATGATTTGCGCTGTCGGTAAAAACAGGGAGATCGGGTTTAAAAATAAATTACTTTGGAATTTGCCGGGAG
The DNA here is from genome assembly GCA_036171555.1 of Parcubacteria group bacterium. Taxonomy (GTDB): domain Bacteria; phylum Patescibacteriota; class Minisyncoccia; order Minisyncoccales; family JAVHRH01; genus JAVHRH01. The sequence continues at coordinate 13,651 of JAVHRH010000018.1, forward strand.
ATTTGAAGCATTTTAAGGAGATAACAACGGGGCACGCCGTTATTATGGGGCAGACGACTTTCGAATCAATCGGCAAAGCGCTTCCTGGCAGAAAAAACATAGTACTTTCGTTGGATAAAAATTACCAAGCTGAAAATTGTGAAGTCTCCGATGACCTTAAGGGAATTGCCGAAAAGTATAAAGAAATAAAAGAAGAAATATTTATAATCGGCGGAGCCAGTATTTATAAGCAATTTATTCAATATGCCGATAAATTATATTTAACTTTAGTGGATGATTCGCCCGAAGCTGATACTTTTTTTCCCGACTATTCAGAATTTAAACAGATAATTTCAGAGAGCAGAATGCAGGAAGAAAACGGCATAAAATATAAATTTGTAGAGTTGATACAGTAAAACTATTATGATTCTCGGTGTTAAAAAACTTTTGGAACTGGTGGAAAAGGATAAACTGGTGGAAAATCTTTCAGAAAGGGAACTGAAAAATCCTGAAGGCGCCGGTTTTGATTTGAGAATAGGGGAATTATACGAAATCAAAGGCAGGGGTTTTATGGGCGTGGAAGAAAGGGCCACCCCGGAAATGAAATTAATGGCTAAATACGAAGAGGGAAAAACCGTTAAAGTGGAACTTCAGCCCCGTACTTATTATGCGATGAAAACAATTGAGTCAGTTAATATGCCGGACGACTTATTGGCGATTATGACGTCTCGTTCAACCCTCTTCCGGTCAGGCGTTTATATCTTCGGCGGCCAGACGCCGCCCGGATATAAAGGGGGACTGACTATGGGGCTTTATAATTTCCGAGACGAAAAGTTTGACTTGGAAATGGGAGCCAGAGTTGTTCACATTATGTTTTCCCAGGTTGAAGGAGAATCTAATTTATATCGCGGTCAATGGCAGGGCGGCCGAGTGACCACCGAGCAAAAAGAAAAACAAGTGTAAAAAATTTGCTAAATATTATGGAATTAGCTCAAACCGATCCTGAAATATATAAATTAATTCAGTCAGAGCTTAAAAGACGGCGGGAGGGTTTAGAAATGATTCCTTCGGAAAATCATTGTTCTTTAGCTGTTTTGCAGGCCTTGGGTTCGGTTTTGACTGACAAGTACTCGGAGGGCTATCCGCACCGGCGTTATTACGGCGGCCAGGAATTCATCGATCAGGTGGAAGATCTGGCTATTTTAAGGGCAAAACAGGCCTTTGGCGTGCCCTATGCTAACGTTCAGCCATATTCGGGGAGTCCCGCCAATGTGGCGGTTTATTTGGCCACTTGTGAAGTGGGAGATAAAATTATGGGCCAAAATTTGCCTGACGGCGGCCACTTAACTCATGGTTGGAAAGGAACTTTTTCCGCCCGATTTTATCAAAGTATTCCTTATCATGTTAAATCTGACGGTTACATTGACTTAGAAGAAGTTGAAAAATTAGCTAAGGAAAACAAACCAAAATTGATTTGGTGTGGGGCTACGGCTTATGTCCGGGAATTTCCTTTTGAAGCTATAGCTAAAATTGCTGATGAAGTCGGCGCTTACTTTGCCACTGACATTGCTCATATCGCTGGTTTGATTATAGCTGGCGCACATAAAAGTCCGGTTCCTTTTGCAGATATCATTACTACGACCACTCACAAAACTCTGCGTGGCCCCCGCGGCGGCTTGATTATGATTACGGAAAAAGGTCTGAAAAAAGACCCAAAGCTACCAGATAAAATAGATAAGGCCGTGTTTCCGGGGGGAGTACAGGGTGGACCCCACGAAAACCAGATAGCGGCTATTGCCGTGGCTTTGGGCGAGGCGTTGAAACCGGAGTTTAAAGATTACGGTAGCCAAATCGTCAAAAACGCTAAATTCTTAGCTGCAGAGCTGATAAAGAAGGGAATAAAACTTGTTTCCAATGGCACTGATAATCATATGATGTTGATTGATTTAACGGAGGGGGGACCCGGCCGAGGTGTTTTTTTGCAAGACGCTTTGGACGCGGCTGGTATCACGGTTAATAAAAATACCATACCCCAAGACCCGTCTTCTCCCTTTTATCCGAGCGGAGTCAGATTAGGTACTCCGGCCATTACTACTCGAAATATGAAAGAGCCGGAAATGGCCTTGATCGCCGATTGGATAGTCAAGATAGTTGAGACAATAAAAAATTATCAACTACCTCAGGACAAAGAAGCCAGAAAAGAATATCTGAAAAAGTTTAGTGAAGAAATATTAAAAGAAGAAACAATTAAAAAAATAAGACAAGAAGTTCTGGAACTTTGTCAAAAATTTCCTGTATATGTTGGTGTTTAACGGTAAAGAAGAAGCGGAAACGATTTTAATGGATATTAAGGAAAAGATTTCGGCGAAAAAAATAACGCCTACTTTAGCCATTATCTTGGTGGGAAATGATCCGTCTTCCCGTCTTTTTATCAAAAACAAAAAGAAAGCCGCCGAAAGAATCGGTATAGCCATTCAGCAACACAGCTTTGAAACAACAGTCAAAGAAGATGAAGTTATTGCAAAAATAGACGAATTAAACCGAAATAATGGCATTAACGGCATTATCGTCCAATTGCCCCTGCCCAAAAGTTTCAATACGGATAAGATTATTGAAAAAATAGATTCTAAAAAAGACGTTGATGGTTTTCATAAAAAAACTCGTTTTTCTTCACCCTTAATTTCAGCTATTTTACTTGCCTTAAAAACAGCCCTTAAGGATTTTCAAGGAAAGAAGATTTTAGTGGTCGTTAACTCTGAAATCTTCGGTAAAACCTTGCAAAGCTTTTTTAAAAAAGAGGGGATAAAAATCAGCTTCATTCTTAAAAAAAAGCACTATTTCCTGGACTTGAGAACAAAGTTAAAATCAGCCGATACGGTGATTACGGCTTGCGGCTGTCTAAGGCAGTTAAAAGGCGACATGATAAAAGAAGGAGCGGTTTTAATTGACGCCGGCATCACCTTGCTTTCCAACGGTAAAGTCGTGGGTGATATTGATAAAAAAAGCGTCGAAAAAAAAGCCGCTTTTTTAACGCCGGTGCCGGGCGGTATCGGCCCCTTAACCGTAGCTTATTTATTAAAAAATGTTTATG
>JAVHRH010000018.1:16820-19502 GCA_036171555.1 Parcubacteria group bacterium
GTGCCGGGCGGTATCGGCCCCTTAACCGTAGCTTATTTATTAAAAAATGTTTATGACGCAGCCAGAAATCGCTAAGGTAATAGATCAAACTTTTCTTAAGGAAGGAGCATCCGCAGAAGAAATAAGAAAAGTTTGTGAAGAAACTAAAAAATATAATTTCCGCGGCCTTTGCGTTTTGCCCGAACATACCAAATTGGCCAAAGAATTGCTTAAAAACACGGCTGTTAAAGTGACTACTTTAATTGACCAGCCGACCGGGACAAGTTCGCACGAAAAAAGAATGGAAATGGTTGAGCGGGCAAAAGAAGCCGGTAGTGATGAAATTGATGTGGTCATGAAAATAGACGCTTTTAAGAATGGAAAACTTGCTGAAGTTTCCGATGATTTAAAAGAAATTTGCCGGGTTTTACCGACTAAAGTCATTATCGGATCAGGCTATCTGACTGATGAAGAAATTAAAAAGGCATCCGAAATTGTCAAAGCAGCCGGCGCCATTTGCGTTAAAACAGCCACGATAAACGATCCCTTAGACCAGACGGAATTAGCCGAAAAAGCCAAACATGTCAGAATAATGCGGGAATCAGCTCCCGGCATTTTAGTCAAAGCGGCGGGTTCTGTCAGAACTCTGGCTGATTTAAAAATGATGCTGGCCGCCGGTGCCGATATCATCGGCACAAGTAGCGGAGTAGAGATTGTGAAGGAAGCCGTGGGCGAAGAAACAACCACTAATGGAGAATGGCGAAAAACAGAATAAATTTATGCCATATAAACCGACAATCGGCCTGGAAATTCATATTGAGCTGAAAACCAAAACAAAAATGTTTTGTTCCTGTTTCAATGACCCTGATGAAAAGCGGCCTAATTTTAATATTTGTCCGGTTTGCACGGCCCAACCCGGCACCCTGCCGGTAATTAACGAAACAGCTGTCAGGAAGGTAATTAAAACCGGCCTATCTCTGAATTGCCAAATTCCCGAATATTCTCAATTTGACCGGAAAAATTATTTCTATCCCGACTTGCCGAAAGGTTATCAAATAAGCCAACTTTATCAGCCTCTTTGTAAAGAAGGATTTCTAAAGATAAATGGCAGGAAAGTAAGAATCAGAGAAGTTCATTTAGAAGAAGATACCGGAAGATTAATTCATCCCGAAGGCACAGATTATTCCTTGGTTGATTTTAATCGGGCCGGCATGCCTTTAATGGAATTAGCGACCGAACCCGATATAACTTCGGCAAAGCAGGCAAAACAATTTGCCGAAGAATTGCATTTAATTATGCATTATCTTGATATTTCCGATGCTGATATGGAAAAAGGCCAGATGAGAGTGGAAGTTAATATTTCCCTTTCTAAAGACAAAAAACTGGGAACGAAAGTTGAAATTAAAAACTTAAATTCATTTCGGGCGGCCGAAAGGGCCTCGGAATATGAAATTGAAAGACAGTCAAAAATTCTGGATAAGGGGGAAAAAGTAATTCAGGAAACGCGCGGCTGGGACGATATTAAAGGGGAAACTTACAGCCAAAGGGAAAAAGAATCAGCGCATGACTACCGTTATTTTCCCGAACCGGATTTGCCTCGGCTGCATTTTTCCAAAGATTTCATTCAGCAAATCAAAACTGAGATTCCCGAGCTGCCGCAAAAAAGAAAAGAGCGCTTGCAAAAAGAATACGGTTTGCTGGACAAAGAAGCCGAGATTTTAGTTTATAATAAAAACTTGGGAGAATATTTTGAAAAAGTGATTTCCGAATTGCCTTCCAAATTACCGCGAGAAAATCTTTTAAAATTGATAAAATTATCCGCCAATTATTTAATCAGTGATTTGCAAGGGCTTTTGTCGGGAACAACGGTGATTGCCAAAGATTTTTTGATTACTCCTGACAATTTTGCCGATTTCATCGGTTTAATTTACGATAATAAAATTTCCTCAAAAATAGCTAAACAAGTGTTAGCCGAGATGTTCAAAACCGGCGCCGATCCCACGCACATTATTGAGGAACAAGATTTATCGCAGGTGAGTGATAAAAGCGAAATTGAAAAGATCGTTCAGGAAGTGATTGAAAACAATCCAAAAGTAGTGGCGGAATATAAACTAGGCAAAACCAATGCTTTTCAATATCTCATCGGCCAAGTTATGGCCAAAACTAAAGGTAGGGCCAATCCTCAATTGGTCGGGGAAATACTGAAGCAGAAATTGACAAAATAGGAATAAGTTATATAATATAAGACAATAACAGTTCAGCACCATCAGGTGCTTTTAAAAACTTAACGAAATAAGGAGGATATTCGATGTCGTTACTTTTAGGGACTTGGCCGCGCAGCATGGACAATAAGGGTCGTTTTCCTTTACCAGCTCAGGTGAGAAGGGGGATTGGTGACAAAAGGTGGGTTTTTGGTCTGGACGCCGCGCAAACCGTTGTTTTATTCCCTCAGGCAACTTTAGTCGGGAAAACTCTCGGGCCGGACTGGCATTTGGCTGAGGTAGAGCTTGACAATCAGAACAGAGTGACGGTTCCCACGGAGATAAAAAAGAAATTGCATCATAAGATAAAGATCGTCTCGGTAAGCGGAGACCGTCTGCAAGTTCTCAATGCGGATGTTGCGAAACACGAACCGGCAAAAAAAAGCCAGGCAAAACAGAAACAGGCAGATCTAAGATCATTCAAGAGCGGGGAAGAAGCTAA
>JAVHRH010000019.1:0-4397 GCA_036171555.1 Parcubacteria group bacterium
AGCAGATGCGCTGCGCCACTTCTTTTTGCACCATTAGTACTATTGAATGAGGTCGAACCTCGCTTAATCCAAGGAAATAACGGATGACGGGAGCGACGATATAAAAAGGAAGGTTGGCGACCACTTTGTAGGCATTAGGATTTAGGTAATGGGCCTTGGTATTTAGTTTTAGAACATCGCCGTAAACGACATTTACATTTCTAATATTCCAACTTTTTAAAGATTCTTTTAAAATCTCCACCATTTTATTGTCTTTTTCTATGGCAATAACTTGGCCGGCTCTTTGAGCTAGCGCCTGTGTTAAAACGCCTAAGCCCGGGCCGATTTCTAAGACCGTATCTTTATTAGTCAGTTCAGCGGCTGTAATAATCTTATTTAAGGCGCTTTTGTCAACCAAAAAGTTCTGGCCCAGGCCCTTAGACGGTCGGATTTGGTATTTTGCCAGCAGGTTTTTAACTTCAATTTTGTTATTGATATCCATTAAAGCTATTCTAGCATCTTTAAAACATGTGGACAAAAACCTTGACATAGAGGCATAAAAAGCCTATCTTAAGTAAAGTGATGAAAAAGATACTTCAACAGTTTTTTAGTTTTTTAAAGGGACTTAAACAAGATCCCTTCTTATGTTTAGGGCTAATTGCCGCGGTTTTGTTCGTTTTAACCTCTTTATTGGCTGGTTTTGTTTCTACTAATTCCTCTCAAAAAGAGGATTTTTCTTTAGCTAGCCTTGCCAATCTTTCTGATAAAACAGCTGGAGAGGAACCATTTTTAAGCCCGGCTAAAGGTTTTTCACCCGAATCGCCGGAATTTCTTTTGGTTGGAGACAACAGTTTAAAGTCAGCCACTCCCCCGACTAATTTTTCTCCCCAGGTTTTAGGGGCTTTGGTTGCAGGCTATGAAACGATTGATACCAGAAAAGTTGTGACCGAATATATGGTGGAAGCGGGAGACACCCTTTCATCGATTGCCAGTACCTTCGAAATTTCCTTGAATACTTTGCTTTGGGCAAATAATTTAAGTAAAAACTCCACCTTGAAAGTCGGCCAGAAATTGGTTATTTTGCCGGTTTCAGGTGTTCTTTATCATGTTAAAACCGGTGACACCGTTTCCAATATTGCTAATACTTATAAAGGAAAGACCGATGAAATTCTGGCCTTTAACGGTTTAGCCGGTGACGCTGATATTTATGTCGGTGATATTTTAATTATTCCCAATGGCGTACTTCCCCAAGCTCCCTCGTCGCAACCTGCCCCGCAATTAGTGCCTTTAGCCCAGAGCTATTTTATTTGTCCTATTTTGACCCCATCGGGTTTCTGCCGCCGGACGCAAGGTTTGCACTTTTATAATGCGGTTGATTTCAGCAACAGCCAATGCGGCGAACCGATTTTTGCCGCGGCTGAGGGCGAAGTAATTAAGGTAAAACTGACTGAGTCAATTTCCCGCTGGGCTTTTGGGGGAGCCGGCAATACTATAGCTATTCTCCATCCAAACGGAGTAGTCACGAGTTATGGCCACGTGGCCGCGAGTTTAGTCAGTGTCGGCCAGCATGTTTCGCAAGGCCAAATTATAGCTTTAATGGGCGGGATGCCCGGTACTCCAGGCGCTGGCCTATCAACCGGTTGCCATACTCATTTTCAGGTCATGGGCGCTCGAAATCCGTTTGCCCAGTAAATGTTGGATTGTTAGATTGTTGTAATGTTAAAAAACCGCCGAAGGCGGTTTTTTTTAGCTCAAAGAGCGAGTTTTTGCGTAGCAAAAGCGAAGATGGAAAAGAGAAAATTCTTTTTCTCTTTGACTTAATCTGCGTCCGCCCAGGGCGGGCTCGGTAGGCGATGAAGTTTACCTTCTTCGAAGTTTGCCTTCATCTTCACCTCGCTTCTGCGGAAGCTCGGTAATTGACTTTTTGTAGAAGAATGTTAGACTAAGTTTAGTTATAAAATAACTAAATTGTACCTGAAAAACTAAATAAAAAAGGAGTGATAAAAAAAATGAGAAGGTTATGGAAATATTCTTGTAAGAAAGGTATGGCGGTTTCGGTTTATTGTTTAGTGGTTTTGTTTTTAACTTTATCTCTTGCGCATTTGATTCCGAATCTGTCGATGAGGGCGGGCTTAATCTTGTTATGGATTTTGTGTTTGTTATTTCTCATCTTAACTGTATATGTAGGTGTTAGGACAAAATGGATGCGAGAGCCGGAAGAAACCGATGGAATAACGAGAACTTGGGGTAGGTTATCCCAAAGATGTGGTGCCGTTATTTATTTTGTTTCAGTGGTATGTTCTTTGCTTTTTGTGGTACCCCTACTTTTATTGGCCATACCATTTTGTTTGATGTTGCTTCTGGTTTCTATACCTACTCCACTTACTCGCACTGAAGCACTTTTGACAGAAATTTTAAGAACTAAATAGATGTTGCTAAAATCTGTAACAAAAGGTAGGAAAATTTCCTACCTTTATTTTTTTCTGTAACTAATAGTGTTTATTTTTTTAATTTTCTCGGATGCGATACATCAGAGCTTCGGAAACGTGATTGGACGAGATTGTTTCCGCGTTATCTAAATCAGCGATGGTCCGGGCCAGTTTCAAAACGCGGTGATAGCCCCTGACTGATAAACGGCCGGAATCAACGTATTTTCTTAGTAAATTACTTGAATTACTGTCAACCCGACAGTAATTTTTTATTTGTGGAATTTCCATTTCAGCGTTGGTTAGAATAGCATCGCCGCTGAATCTTATTTTCTGAATTTCTCTGGCTCGGTTTACTCTTTCTTTAATTTCAGCGCTGTTATTTTTTTCATCAGGTTCAATCAGTTTTTCATATTTGACCGAGGGAACCGTAATAAACATATCAATGCGGTCCATTAAAGGTCCTGATAATTTTCTTCGATACATGGCAATCTGGGAAGGCAGACAGCTGCACTTCTTTTCCGGGTCAGCGTAGTTGCCGCAGGGGCAGGGGTTAGCCGCGGCCACTAAAGTGAATCTGGCGGGCAAGGTCAGATTGTGTTTTGACCTGAGAACGGTAATTTTACCTTCTTCGATGGGCTGGCGCAAAGATTCCAGAACATCGCGGTGGAACTCCGGGAACTCGTCCAGAAACAAAACACCGCGATGCGCCAAAGTGATTTCGCCGGGCCGGGGCGGATTGCCGCCGCCGATTAAAGCCACCTCAGAAGCCGTATGGTGCGGCGAGCGGAAAGGCCGGCTGTTAATTAATGGTTTGCCTTCCGGCAGAAAACCGGCTACGCTGTAAATCTTAGTTACTTCCAAGGCTTCTTCAAAAGTGAGTGGGGGCAGAATAGAAGGCATAGCTTTGGCCAATAAAGTTTTGCCGGTGCCAGGCGGTCCTTGCATTAAAATATTGTGGCCGCCGGCCGCGGCAATCTCCAAAGCTCTTTTAGCCAGTTCCTGGCCTTTGATCAGGCCCAAATCAATCTGATAATCCTTTTCTTTCAAAAAATCAGCAATTATTATTTCAGTCGGTTGAATTTTAATTTTATCTTGCAAATAAGCTACGCACTCGGCTAATGTTTCCACCGGAATCACTTTTACCTCTTTGACCAAGGCCGCTTCTTTCGCATTTTCTTTGGGCAAAATCAGTTCTTGATAACGGTTTGTTTTAGCCATTAAGGCGATAGATATTATGCCTTTGACCGGCCGTAAACGGCCGTCTAACGCTAATTCACCGACAAAAAGACGGTTATCAGGGTTGAATTTGATTTGCTCCGTGGCTGACAGAAAACCGAGAGCAATGGGCAAATCATATAACGAGCCCTCTTTTTTTAAATCAGCCGGCGCCAGAGAAACTAAGATACGCAGCGGCTGGTGGAAAGGTGCTCGGAAACCCGAACTTTTAATCGCGGCCTCAGTTCGTTCCCGCGATTCCTGTACGGCTTTGTCGGGCAAGCCCACAATATTAAAAGAAGGGAGACCGTAAGAGGTCTCCACTTCAACTTCAACAATTTTAGAATCTAATCCGAGAATCGCGGCCGAAAAAACTTTGGCTGGCATAGTCTTTTTCTATTTTTTTAGCAAGCTTTCGCGAAACAAAAGCGCAGATGAAGAAGAAATAATTTTAAATTATTTCTTCGCCTCGCAACTGATACAAAGACGGGCTTCAGGAGAAACTTCTAATCTTTCCAGAGGGATTTCTTTCCGGCAATTTTCACATTGGCCGTAATTTCCCTTTTTAATCTTTTCCAAGGCTAAATTAATATCTCGCAATCTTAATTCCAAGTTATGCTCAATGGGTAACAGCGTGCTGTATTCCGTCACTTCGTCAGCCGCTTCTTCCAAAGCCGTGCTGCCAGTTTCTCCCGAGTCAAAACTGGGGAAACGGGTGTCCCAATCGCCCTTCAGCTTTTTATCTTTCTCGGCGAACCTGCCCAGTTCTTTTTC
>JAVHRH010000020.1:0-19204 GCA_036171555.1 Parcubacteria group bacterium
TGAAGAATTGTCGGGCAGTTTTTGCAGTTCCTGTACCGAACCCTTGCCAAAAGAAGTATCCCCTATCAGTTTCACCCCGCGGTTATCTCTCAAGGCGCCGGCTAAAATTTCTGATGCGGAAGCTGAACCCTTATTAATCAAAACAACGATGGGGTAATTCGCCAGACTGGCATTACCCTGGGCTTTATAGATATTTTGCTCCTTGCCTTGGCCAAAATCTTCAATGGTGACAATTTGACCTCTGGCTAAAAACCAGCCGGCTATATCCTGAGCTACTTCCAAATAGCCGCCGGGGTCGTCTCTCAAATCCAAAATTATTTTTTGCGTGCCGTTGTTCAAAATATTGATGGCCGCATTCTGAAAGTCATAAGACGCTTTTTCGGAAAACTCATAAAGCCTTAAGTAAGCGATGTTGTCTCCCTTGGTTTCCAGTTTAAGAGACGGGATTTCAATTACGTCTCGGGTCAGCTTAATGTCTCTTTCCTCTTTCCATTCGTCGCGATAAATAGTTAAAGTCAAGGTTGTGCCTTTCGGCCCTCTGATTAAATTAACCGCTTGGTCTATGGTCATGTTGGCGGTGGAAGTACCGTTGATTTTGGTAATTTCGTCTCCCGCCCTTATCCCGGCTTTTTGCGCCGGCGTATTTTCTAAAGGAGAAATGACCAGCAGTTGGTTATTTTTGATGTCAATTTCCAGACCCACGCCTTCAAAACTGCCCTTAATGTTTTCAGTAAATATTTTACTGTCTTCGGGTTTCATAAAAACGGTATAGGGATCTTTCAACGATTTAACCAGGCCGTCAATGGCGCCGTAAATCATATCCTGAGTATTGAATTTGGTTTTATCAACGAATTTATCCTGCAGCATTTTCCAGGCATTCCAGAAAAGGGAAAAATCAACGGTTGACGGCTGGCAAACTTCGCAAACTACCTGCGTTTTGCCGAACCAATAGCCTAACCCAAAAACTCCCAGAATAATCGGAACCAAAAAAAATAAAGCCGCTTTTCGTTTAAAATTTTCAAACATATGCAACCACTATATCATGTTTTAGAATCAAGAACAAGATAACTGCTTGTAAAATTTTGATAATCTGATAAAATATTTGTAGCTACTTAGCCTTTTGCCCCCGTAGCTCAATCTGGTAGAGCAATTCCCTTTTAAGGAAGAGGTTCCGCGTTCGATTCGCGGCAGGGGCACAAATAAAACACAAAAGCGCCGTTACGGCGCTTTTGTGTTTTATGTTATATTTATATTCCCTCTTGCTTCAACTCCGTCAATAATTCTTTTTGGCGCTTGGTTAATTTTTTCGGAGTTTTGACAACCAATTCCACATATAAATTGCCTCGGCCAGCTCCAGCAAAATGCGGCACGCCTTTGCCCGAAATCCGCAATACTTTGCCTGATTCAGTGCCTGACGGAACTGTCAGTAATATTTTCGTTCCTTCAAGAGTTGGCGCTTCAACTTCGTCTCCCAGCGCGGCCGTTGAAAAAGAAATAGGTAAATTCATATATAAATCGTCGCCTTTTCTTTTGAAAACAGAATTGGGTTTAACAAAAATTCTTAAGTATAAATCGCCGGCTTTGGCGCCTTTCTTACCGGCTTCTCCACGGCCCTCCACTTTAATCACCTGATTTGAATCAACCCCGGCCGGAATAAAAACTCGGATTTTTTCTTCTCCTTTTAACCGGCTTTCTCCCCGGCAAACATTGCAGGGTTTTTCCGGCTTTGTTCCCTCTCCCCCGCATTCGGGACAAGTGGTCACCCGGGTAAACGAACCCAAGGGCGTTCGTCTGATTTGCTGAACCTGGCCGGTGCCGCCACAGGAAAAACATTCTTTAATCTTAGTGCCGGGCTCCGCTCCTTTACCCTGGCAACGAACGCAGGTTATTAATTTTTCCAAACTGATTTCTTTTTCCCTGCCTTGTAGAATATCTTCCAAAGAAATCTCCAGAGTAACTTCGATATCCTGGCCATGTCTGGCATCTTTTTTGCGGTTGCCGGGTGAGCCGAAACCGAAAATATCTTCCATGATGTCGCCTAAGTCCCCGAAACCGAAATCAAATTCAGTATTGGGATTCCCCCAATTCCATTGGAAATCAAAACCATTGGCAGATCCGCCCTGATTAGAAAAACCGGGCCCTCCTCCTCCCTCAAAAACCTGACCGAATTGGTCATATTGGGTTCTTTTTTCTTTATTAGAAAGGACCTGATAAGCTTCATTTATCTCCTTGAACTTTTTTTCGTCCCCGCCTTTATCCGGATGATGCTGGTGAGCCAGCTTATAATAGGCCTTTTTAATTTCATCGGACGAGGCCTCGCGAGAAACACCTAAAATTTGATAATAGTCCCTAGCCATGTTCTATGATTTCTCTTTATATTCCCCTTCTTCGGGTCCTTTAGTATTCCCTTCGGGTGGTTTTTGTTCGCCGGCGCCCGGTTGCTGTTTGTACATTTCAGCGCCGATTTTCTGGATAGATTGAGACAAATCCTGCGTTTTTTGCTTGATGTCATCAATATTATCAGTGTCTTTGACTTTTTTCAAAGCTTCAACTTTGTCTTCAATCTCTTTTTTATTATCAGCCGATACCTTTTCTCCCAAATCTTTTAAAGTTTTTTCGGTCGTATAGATCAAACTGTCAGCCATATTTCTGGCTTCAATTATTTCTCTTCTTAGTTTGTCTTCCTCGGCATGCAAATCAGCTTCTTTTTTCATTTTTTCAATTTCCTCTTTGGAAAGGCCGACTGAACCCTCAATTTTAATTGATTGGGTTTTGTTGGTCGCTTTATCCTTGGCCGCCACGCTGATAATGCCGTTGGCGTCCACGTCAAAGGTCACCTCGATTTGGGGCAGTCCTCTTGGAGATGGCGGTATGCCGTCCAGAATAAATTTGCCCAAAGAACGGTTGTCCTGAGCCATGGGACGTTCTCCCTGTAGAACATTAATCTCAACCGAGGGCTGATTGTCAGCCGCGGTTGAAAAAGTTTGAGTTTTGGCTGTCGGGATAGTCGTATTTTTGGCAATCATTATAGTACTAACGCTGCCCAAGGTTTCAATGCCCAGAGAAAGCGGCAAAACGTCCAAAAGCAAAACGCTTTTGATGTCGCCTTCGGGCGCCCGACCCTCTTCTTTCGCGCGTAAAATTTCAGCCTGAATAGCCGCTCCGATGGCCACCACTTCTTCCGGATTGATGGATTTATTCGGCTCCTTGCCAAAGAAATTTTTAACCGCTTCTCTGACTGCCGGAACCAAAGTCGTACCGCCCACCAAAACCACTTCTTCAATATCTGCTTTGGCCATTTTTATTTCGGCAAGAGTCTTAGCAATTCTGTCAATGGAACGGTCAACCAGGTCTTTAGTCAAATTGTCAAACTTGGAACGGCTTAACTTCATCAATAAGTGTTTAGGCCCCGCCGAATCAGAAGTAATAAAGGGCAGATTAATTTCCGCTTCCAGGGTGGAAGACAATTCAATTTTAGCTTTTTCAGCCGCCTCCTTTAACCTTTGTAACGCTAAAACATCTTTGGACAAATCAATGCCGTCGGATTTCTTGTATTCATCAATAATCCAGCTGATAATTCTTTGGTCAAAGTCCCGGCCGCCCAAATGCGCTTCCCCACCTGTCGCCATGACTTCCACGGTTTCAGGAGTGGTATTCAGAACAGAAACGTCAAAAGTGCCGCCGCCAAAATCGTAGCAGACAATCTGTTGGTTTGCTTTCTTTGAAAATCCATAAGCTAAAGCCGCGGCTGTGGGTTCGTTGATAATTCTCAGAACATTGAGTCCCGCTATTTCTCCGGCGGCTTTGGTCGCTTTTCTCTGCGAGTCATCAAAGTTGGCCGGACAGGTAATAACGACATCCTTAACTTTTTCTCCCAATTTTTCTTCCGCGTCTACTTTCAGTTTCTGCAGAATCATGGAAGAAATTTCAATGGGAGTAAACCATTTGTCTCCCATCTTAACCTCCACTTCGCCATCAGCTCTTTCCCTGGTTTCATAAGACAAAAGCTTCAGTTCTTTCTGGACTTCGGGGTCGGAATATTTTCGGCCGATAAATCTTTTCACCGAGTGAATCGTGTTTTTGGGGTTGGTGATAGCTTGTCTTTCAGCCAAAACGCCGACGACCCGTTCGCCGTTTTTAGACACCGCCACGACCGAAGGCATTAAAACCGAACCCTCTCTGGTTTCAAGACATTTCGGTTCCCCGTTGATTATGGAAGCCATTTTGGAAATGGCCGTCCCTAAGTCTATTCCTAATATTTTACTCATATGTTTGTTTATTATTTAACCGAGTCTCGTAAAGCGAGACGAAGGTTGAAGAAGAGATTTATCTCTTCGACTGTTATTTATTTCGCAACCTTGACTTTTGCCGGCCGTAATAAATGGCCGTTGATTTGATAACCTTTTTGGATTTCTTCTACAATTATACCTGTTTTTATCTCCTTGCCCTCCGTAGCTTTAGCGAAGGAGGGTTCTATTTCTTCTATCACCTCGTGCAAATTAGGATTGAATGCCTCGCCAATCGTCTTTATCTCTTCTATCCCCTGATTTTTCAGAAACTCCTTAAGCTGATTTTTCATCATCAATAAACCCTTAACGTTTTTATCTTTTTCCGGATCGCAGGTTAAGCATTTTTCAGCCACTTCAAAGTTATCCAAAATCGGCAAAATCCTTAAGACAAATTCCTCGCTGGCATATTTCAACAATTCAGCAATCCTTTCCATCTCCTCTTTTTTATAGTTCAGGAAGTCAGCTCTTTCCCTTTGCCAGCCGGCGAGATACTCGGTTTTTTGTTTCTCTAATTCATTAATCTGTTTTTGCAAGTCTTCCGTATTTAATTTTTCTTTGTCCTGTTCCATATTATTCTAATAATTTCATTAGCGAGCTAATCAAATTAATATTCCTATCATACTCCATTCTTTTGGGACCTAAAATTGAAATTATCCCTTTTTCTCCCCCGGACAAATGGTAACGCGAAGTTATCACAGTAAAGTCTTTAGCGCCGGGCAACAGATTCTCTTTACCGATATAAATATTAATACCTTCTTCGGTTTCCAGTTTTTCCATGTCTTTTTCCAGGCCCTTCAAAAGCTCGGTAAAATTAATGACGTTATCTCTTTCTTCAAACTCCGGTTCCTGCAGAACACCTTCCCAGCCTTCCTGCCAAAAAACATTTTCATCTTCCAGATAATTCAGCGCCAAAGTCTTAGTTTCCTCGGCCAATTGCCTGGTTAAAGCCTGAATGAATCTGAAGTTATCTTGAATTTTATTTTCCACCCAATCTTTCTTTGCCAGTGTTTTGCTTTCTTTCGTTAAAAGATTATTAACGAAAAAACGATAACCTTTATCGGTCGGAACTCGGCCGGCGGATGTGTGGGGCTGAGAAATATAACCTGCATCGGTTAATTTTTGCATTTCAATCCTGATAGCTGCCGGTGACAAACCAAAGTCGTGCTTTTTCTCCAAAAGCTTGGAACTGATGGGCTCAGCTAGTTTAATGTATTCCCTGATAATCGTATTCAAAATAGTTTCCTGTCTTTTGGTTAACATAAGACCATTTTAGAAGATTATCACTCCCCTGTCAAGAGTGATAGTCAACTAAGCAAAAAAACAGGCAGGAGTAATTTCCTTTGTAAGGAAACTTCCTGCCTTTGCCCAGAGAACCAAGTGTGGCTCCCTAAGCCTAAGAAAGCTGGGCTGACTGAGCTGTATCCTGAATCTTTCGATTAAGATAGCTCAGTCGGAACGCTAATGTTCCTCTTTTACCGTCGGAAATACTGCGTTCCAGTTTTGTTCTTATATTCCCTGTCTCTTCTTGCCAAGAATCAAGCTTGTTGCCGACGATTGGTTCGACCTCACTCGGTGATTCCATGCAGCTATACCTCCTTATATATTTTTTTATTCGCTTGCCTACTAAAAAATCTGGCCGCATTGTGCTTGGCCAGATTTATTGTTTTCTTTTTGACTTAGTTTTTTATCTAATAAATCTAACCAAGCGCCGTCGCAAAACGACGGAAAGGAAAACGGTGTTAATTAGGACTTGGTTAGACATATTATTTGTTACCCTAATATAGCAAAACCCAAAGATACGTCAAGGGGATTACTTATATTTATAAGGCGCGAAATTGCCAAATCTGACTTCGATATAGTCCAGATTTTTTCTTTGATCTGGTGGAATTTTGTCTGCCAGAACCGCTTTGAGCTTGGTCATTTGCCAATTAATATCGTCCTGGAGATTAAAATAGATTTGCCAGTTTTCCGAAGTTTGCGCGATAAATTTGTCATCAGCCGCATAAATAAATTCTTGCAGCGGAATTTTTAATTCAGTGTTTAACAAAGGATAAATCTGATTAATTATTTTCGCCAAAATGTCTTTTTCAATAACTTTTTTCCCTAAGCTAAGCTGCTTTTCGTTTCTTTGGTCCGCAATCCTGATTAAAGTGGTATCGGTCGAAGAGGCAAAAATTATTCCTTCGTTATCTATTTGAAAGCATTGTTCCGGAACCGAACACCACAAAGCCGTACCCGTTCTCTCTGTGATAGCGACGCTCAAAGAAGCCGGGTAATTTTTTTTAATTTTAACCTCAACGATTTCCGGAAAACGGTTCAGAATATCGTTTTTTATTGCGTCGGATTTAATCAAAAAAATGTTTTTTGTTTTGAAAAATAAAATTTTATTGGTTAATTTATTTTCCACCAATTTATTTAATTCATCGGCTGATACGGTCCGGAGGCCTGCCAGAGTAATTTTTTTGACCTGAAAAGTTGAAGAAAGGAAGACAAAATAGAAAACAGAGATAAAGAAAATAAAAATCAAGATACCCAGCCAGAAAAACCTATTTTTCAAAATAGATTTTTTCCTCTTATAGCTGTGCGGTTTCCGGTAGATTTTAGCCATCGCTATAGCCCTCTTTTTATTTTCCGTAAGCTTTCGAATATATATGTCAACCAATATTTTCTGGAAAGAGGCAAATCCTGCGTTTTGATATAATCGTAGGCCTGACCACCGAACCCCATCTTAAACAAAGTAGGACCTGCCCAAGGATGTTTCGGATATTTTGCCGGATCCGTAAACCCCCAGAAATCATACCACTTGCATCCCCGTTTTTTTGCCTCTTTAATCGCTTCCCATTGTAAAAAATAAGGGATTGAATATTTGGCAAACTTCTCCAAAGAAGCTGCCTGATGATAAAAGCCCGTGTCTTGCCAGAAAATAATCAAAGCGCCGGCTGCTATATCTCTGTTGTATCCCCCGAAAAATAATAATGTCTGCTTATCTGCAACAAAAACCTCAAATTCATGTTTAAGGTATTCGTCGGAAAAACCCACAAAATTCTGGCGTTTAGCCACTTCCTGATTAAGTTTCTGATAGACTTCGAGATCCGCTAAACTTTCGCTTTGCTCAACTGCAATAAATGGATTTTTTTCTGCTTGGCGGATAAGATAACGGGTGGTTTTTCTCATTGCCTGTAAAAGCTCATCTTCTGAAGATGATAAGTCCAGCTTCCAGGTGGCCTCATAAACATTGGCGTGCATCGGCGCTTCTCTGAAGCCCAAGCTTTGAAAAACTCTCTGGTTTTCCGTATTTCTTTCCCAGAGCGGCGCTACTCTGATAAAATCGCACTTCTCTTCTTTACCAATTTTTTTCAATTCATTAAGTAATGTTTCTAAAATTTTGCCGTCTGTTTTTATCAAGTGCTGAATAAGCAGAAAAGTTCCTCTTTTGGCTGTAACTTTAACGACCAAGGCGACGCTTAGCAATTTTTCTCCATCGAAAACGCCTAATCTGAAAGCTTTGCTTCCCATTTTCTCTTGAAACTCTCCCCAATGCCAAGACTGGAGGAATGTTTTCTCTTCGCACCCCGAAAGAAAATCTTCCCAGATATTTTTATCAGTAATCTCTTTTATCTCCATTGCTTTAGAAAATCTATAATTTTCTTGGCGTCTTCTTTTGAAATATTGATATGAGTCGGCAGATTTAACGTAATTTTCGCTAAATTTTCGGCTTTGGGGCAATAGCCCGGCATATATTCCATTTTATCCAGCTTGGTATCATGAGGAGCGATAACTTTATCATACCAATCGCCGATTAAGAGATTTTGTTGCCAGGCCGCTTTAATAATTTCGCGGGCTTTCGGATGTTTCATCGTAAATCTTAAATAAATCTGCTCTGAATCTTGAGGTAATTCAAAAGAATTGACGAATGAACTGATCTCTTTAAGATAAAAATCAGCGATTTCCCGACGGTGTTGATTAAATCTTTCCAGTTTTTTAAATTGATTCAGAGCTAAAATCGCCAAAGCATTGGGCAGACGTTTGGGAAAATAACCTGGTTTTAATCCTCTTTTCTCTTTCCAATGAACGGCTTTAGATAAAATGTGCAGCCATTGAAATAAAATTAAAAGATATTTGCCGAAAATCTTATAAGTCGGTAAAATCAGCCAATTCATTAAAATTGGATGTAAAAGCTGTTGAAAAATCCAGTAATGGGAGGGATAACCAAACTTGCCCTGAACTTGCCTAAGTTTTTCGGCAAGTGAAGGGTCATTGGTAACGACCATTCCTCCGTAAACCGAAGAAATAACCTTGTCTCTGGAAAAACTGAAAAAAGCGGCTTGGCCAAAAGTACCTACCCTTTTCCCCTTGTAAACAGCACCTAAAGAATGAGCACAATCTTCTATTAGAATCAATTTATTGATTCTGCAGATTTTTAAAATTTCGTCCATATCAGCTGCTAGGCCAAAAGTGTGCTGAATGATTAAAACCTTGCTTTGCGGCCTGATTTTTCTTTCAATATCTTTAATGTCAATATTAAAAGTTTTCTCGTTAACATCAATATAAATCGGTTTAAAGCCAGACCAAATAATGGGATTCGCCACCGCGTTACAAGTGAAAGCTTGAAGCAAAACTTCGGCGGCCGAGGCTTTAGCTGAGGCGGAAGATGAAGGCAAACCTCGAAGAGGGAAAACTTCATCGCCCCCTTTTTCCAGATTTAAAGAATCCAATATCGCCATTAAAGACGATCGTCCGCTATTAAAAGAAATCGCATGTTTTACTCCGAAATATTTCCTAAACTCCTCTTCCAGCGAATCTGACAGATTTCTTGCTGCAGCAACTTTTTTGTTAAATGGTGTTTTCCAAAGCCACGGCTGCCAAAGTAATTTAAAAGCCAACCGAACATCGTCTTTTTCGGTATTGGGAGACAGAGATATTGAAATGGGTTTTAACATGCCAATAAATTCATTAATTGTTTTGTACGCTCCAAAGAATGACTTACTCGGCTTTCTAATAAAATTATATCATTGGCTTGGCAAAAAGATTTTATTTTATCAAATATCTCTTTCGGATTATCCATAAAGATGGCCTTAGAACCAGCGGTTTCTTGAATTTCTTTAAATTTATCTAACGTCGTGATAATAGCTAAATCGCAAACCTCGGCAATTTTCTGCCCTATTCTGCGGTGAATTTCAACGGACGAAGACCCTAATTCAATCAAGCAAGGCATAACAATGATTTTCCGGCCAGGCATGTTTTTAATATATTCCAAATGCGCAATAACGCTGCTGGGATTGGCTGAATAAGTAGCATCAATTATATTGAGGGATATCGGATATCCCTCAATTTTAAGGGTGGCTTTTTTTATTTTGATGCCGCCAAATTTGTTGTCAATTTTTTCTACTGCCCGATTAATTTCTTCGTCAGTCATGCTTAGTTCTTTCGCTACTATTTTAGCGCCTTCAATATTTTCTAAACCATGGAATTCAACATTTTCGCCGTAAAGAAAGTTCTTAAATTGGGCTTGCCCTGAGCGAAGTCGAAGGGTTTCATTATATAAATTGACGCAATATTTATTTTTAGCATTAAAAAAAGCTGTTCCATCTTTTGGCAAACTTTCGATTAACTCGTATTTTCCTTTAATAATATTCTCTTGCGATCCGAACAAATCTAGGTGCTGTTTGTTGATTCCGGTCAAAATTCCGATTTTAGGCTTGACGATACGACAGCTTAATTTAATTTCTCCTCTTCTATATGCACCCATTTCGCAGATAAAAAATCTATGGTTTTCATTTAATCTTTTGAGCACCGTGTTAGCTACGCCAATTTCCGTATTAATATTTCCTTCTGTTTTCAAAATTTCATCTTCTTTATACTTCTCGGCCAGCATAGTAGACAAAAATTCTTTTGTAGAGCTTTTACCGTAAGAACCGGTGATGCCAATAACAATTAAGTCTTTAAACTTTTCTCTTTTTTTCTCAGCTTTTAACATAAAACATCTTCTAATAAAACTAGCCGGGATCTCAATGCTCTCAACGCATAAAAGTACCAAAATGGGTAATGAAAGCTCAAAAAATAAGATAAAAAATACTATCTTCCCCCAAAAATAAAAAGACAGAAACGCCCAGACAGAAAACCCTAAGGCGAAGATAACAATCATTTTTTTAGTGAAGACGGGAAGCTTCCACCTTTTTGTTAAAAACAAAAGAAAAGAATAAGAACCCAAAATTAAATAAAAAATAGCTGATAAGTAAGAAACTAAAACGTTATTAGCTGATAAATAAAGCAGGGAAAGCAAAACTATAACGGGAACGCAGATCTTTGGGAAAATAACCTTTTTATTCCTCTTAATCTCTTCTAAAAACCTATCGAGACGATACATCTTTATCTGCCAGAAATACAAATAGTAAAAAAACCTCTGTTGGATATGAAAAGACCAAAAGATAAAAATTAAAATTGGGATAATATTAGATTCCATAATTAAAATAGCCGTTTAATTTTTCTCAACATTCTATAAATCTGATACTCAATGTTATTGAAGATTATATCAATACCCAGAGGATATTCTATTTCGTTTCCCTTGAAACCTCTTTTAAAATTAGTCACTCCGGGATATTTTTTTTCATCAATTCCCCAAAAATCATATATTTTATAGCCTAATTTTTTACCATAGAGAGCTGCTTGCCAGTGCAATAAATCCGCCCCCTTTAACGCTCTATATTCGTAATCAGAGCCAGCATGAAGAGAAATAACTTTATTACCAAAAAGAATAATAATGCTGGCGACAATAACTTTTTTTTGATATTCAGCCAAAAACATTTTTGTCTGAAAAACTTTACTACTTATTTTAAAAAATCTTTTGTAATGTTCTTCGGAATAAGAAGAAAAACTCTGCCTTTCCTTTGTTTCTCCGAGTAAATGATAGAATATATTTGAATAATCATCTAATATTTTTATTTCAACTCCTTTTCTTTGAGCCAATCTTACATTATATCTGGTTCTTATATGCATATCAGCCAGGAGTTGCTCTTCCGATTTTTCTAGGTTCAAAAGTAATGTTCTTTGCGGCTGATTTCTTTTTAAAGAACCTCTAAAATAGAAATTTTCTGTTTTAGGCAAAGGACTGGCGGATTCTATTCGTAAAAAAATTGCATTTTCTTTTTTAGCTAATTTTTCTATCTCTTTTAGAAACAAATTAAAACTTTTTTCTTTTTCTTCGGAGGAGGAAAGATTATTAAAAACTGGCCCGTAAGGAATATAAAAATGATTTATGAAAAAAACTCTTTCTTTGACGACCTGGGCTTCTAAAATTTCCCTGCCTCCTTCATTTATTTCAACCCGCCATATTTTTTTAAAAAATTGTTCTTGAAATTCGCCCCATTCAAAAGACTGGAGAAAAGATCCTTCGTTTTCAATTATAAATCTGTTCCAGCTATCTTTATCAGCAACTATTTTAAATTCCATAAAAATCCCTTCTTTTAAAGAGTAAAGGCAAGCGGAAGAAAAGAATTACGGCTGAAATAATTAACGGAGTTAAAACGTCAAAAACCAACAGCCAAAAAGAGAAAGCAACAATACTGTCAATCCGGAAAATAAGTTCAAAAATAATTATCAGCTCAAAAGAAAGCAACAGGCAAATCAATAAGGCGGTTTTCTTGGTTAAAACCGGCTTTTTAATCTTTCTTAAAAAAACATCTAAACCGGTTTTGGTTAATTCAAACAGATAAATAATAATCATCAGAAAGAAAACCAAAAGCGGCAAGAAAAAATAAATAAAAATCAGGGCTATTTTAAGTCCGAAGAATAAGTTCATAAAAATATTCCTACCCTTAGCCGTCCGGAAATGATCCAAAAAACGGCCGATATGGTATTCTTTCAGCTGCCAAAGATAAAGCCAGAATAAAACCGCCCTAAACGTTCTGATGAACCAAAGAGTGCTTATAAAGGAAAACATCTTTGTTTAACCGATAAATTTTAAGATGATTTCGGCTAATTTTTCCGGAACTTCCAGATGAGGGCTGTGGCCAATCCCGGGAATAATTTCTAAACTGGAACCCAAAATCTTTTCTTTAAAAATATAAGCGTATTTTAAGGGAATCATTTTATCTTTTCCTCCCCAAATAATCAGAGTATTGGTTTTAATTTTAGCTAAATCACCGAATAAATCATCGTTAATGACTTTTTTGATGGTTTCTCTCATCGTGCCTTTAGCTTTGACATAATCTTTGTTCCTTAAAAAAGCGTAGAATAAATTTCTGGCGCTGTCTTTAAGCCTTTGCAAATGTTTCGGAGTAAAAAGCGCGTTGCCAATTCTGGCAGCCCAATAAATCAGCATGGTTTTGAGGCCGGGTTTGAGTTTAATGCCGCCTGAATCGCAAAGAATCAATTTCTTGATTTTTTCCGGATATTGCGCCGAAAAATTAATGGAAATCCTGCCGCCGAAAGAATGACCCAACAAGAAGAATGGTTCAGTTAATTCGCCGCGGGATTTAAGTGCGCCAATAAATTTTAAAATAAAGTCGGTGTATTCATCAATTCCCCAGGGGACAGGAGGGGGCGCGCTTTTGCCAAAACCGGGAAAGTCCGGGACAACAACCTGATAACTTCTTTGGCCTAAAACAGCCTGAACCGCCAGCCAAGAATCGGATGAACCGCCCCAACCGTGCAATATCAAAACAGTGGGTCCTTGACCCACGATTTTGTAGTTGACTTTTAAACCGTTGATTAAGAGTTGTTTTTCAGACACACTATTTTATCACTTTGAAAATCGAGTCCCTTAACAAGGGGCGAAGATTGAAAAGAGATTACTTAATCTCTTTGAAGCTTAAATATTTTTGCAGAACATCGGGAACCTTGATGCTACCGTCTTTTTGCTGATAATTCTCAATGATGGCAATAATGGTTCGGCCGATGGCGAAAGCCGTACCGTTTAAAGTATGAACTAATTCTAATCCGCCTGTCTTTTTCTGATACCTGATATTTAATCTTCTGGCTTGAAAATCAGTGCAATTGGAGGTGGAATGAGTTTCACGATACCTGTCTTCCGACGGAATCCAGGCTTCAATATCATATTTAGCGGCCGCCGGCCGACCCAAGTCACCGGTACAGATTTTAAGCACCCGGTAAGGCAACTTTAATTGCTGCATCAGTTTTTCTTCCATTGATAACAAAAATTCGTGTTCTTTCTTCGAATCTTCCGGCCGGGAAAAACTGAACATCTCCATTTTATCAAACTGATGAACCCGAAAAATGCCTTTGGTGTCTTTACCGTAACTCCCCGACTCCCTTCTGAAACAAGTGGAAAAGCCCACATAACGGCGCGGTAAATCTTTTTCCTGAAAAGTTTCATCGGCGTGCATGGCACCCAATGATTGTTCGGAAGTTCCGGTCAGATATAAATTATCACTCGGCAAAAAATAAGCTTCGCTGTCGCCGGTTTGCTCCAAATAACCCATGCCTTGAGCCATTTCGGGTTTGATCATCACCGGAGGTACCACCGGAATAAAACCTTCCTTGATTAAATTATCTAAAACTAAATTAACTAAAGCGAATTCAAGCAAAGCCGCTTCCTTTTTTAAGTAGCCGAATCTGGTACCGGCCACTTTACCGGCTCTTTTAGTGTCAATCAAATCAAATTTCTCGGCCAAAGCCATATAATCTTTAAAATCAAAATCAAACTTCGATTTCTCCCCGACTTCTTTTAAGGTCACGTTTTCCCGGTCGTCACGGCCTACCGGCACGTCGTCAAAAGGCAGATTGGGAATTTGCAGCATCAGGTCGTTGAATTGTTTATCCAGGTCGGATAAATTTTTCGTCAATCGGTCGCTGTTTTTATCCAGTTCTTGCATTTCTAAAATTATTTTTTTCTTTTCTTTTTCGTCTTTCGTTTGGCCGATAATGTCAGTGGCCTTATTCTTTTGGGCCCTCATATCTTCCAAGGCTTGCAAGGCCTCTCGCCTTTTTTTGTCAATTTCCAGAAGCAAATCAACGTCAACTTTGGCCTGTTTTTTTTGACAGCCTTCTTTGACTTTACCCGGATTTTCACGAATAAATTTTATATCAAGCATATTTTATGCTTTATGATTTCGGTTTCATCGTCGGAAATAATATCACTTCTCTTAAGCTATGAGAATCGGTTAATAAGGCTGCTAATCTGTCTATTCCTAATCCGAATCCCGCGGCGGGCGGCATACCATAGCTTAACGCCTCAATAAAGTCCTCATCCAAACGCTGGGCTTCATCAAATCCTTCTTCTTTTAATATTTTTTCCTGGGCTTCAAACCTTTGGCGCTGTTCAATCGGGTCATTCAGTTCGGAAAAAGCATTGGCTAATTCAATGCCCCCGGCGGCTACCAGTTGAAACCTGGCTAGCTTTGAAGGGTTTTTCTCCAATTGTTTGGCCAAAGGAGCCGAACCTGTCGGATGGTTGATGATAAAAGTCGGCTGCCAAATCTTCGGCCGGCAGAATTTTTTATAAATTTCATCCGCAATTTCCGCCTTGCCGCCCTTAACTTCAAGTCCCAGCATCTCTTTGGCTTTTTTTCTCAGGGCTTCGGTGTTAATTTCATCCAAATCAATTTTAGCGTATTTCTTGAATAAAACATTGTATTCAACTCGATCCCAGGGCGTTTTAAAATCTATTTCCCTCTCTTCGTATTTTATTTTTAAACTATTGAAGATTTTTTTCAGCAAATCAGAAAATAGTTTTTCAGTAAATTGCATCAAATCTTTGTAATTACTATAGGCCCAATAAAATTCCAGCATCGTAAAGTCGGGATTGTGCTGGCGATCCAGGCCTTCATTTCGAAAACATTTGCCGATTTCATAAACTTTTTCGAAACCGCCGACCAGAAGACGTTTTAAATACAGCTCGGGCGAAATCCTCAAATACAAATCAACATCCAAGGCGTTGAGATGAGTTTTAAACGGCCGAGCCGTCGCCCCGCCATAAAGCGGTTGCAGAACCGGCGTTTCTACCTCCAAAAAACCTTCTTTTTCCAAGAAATTGCGGATTTCCTTAATAATCTGCGACCTCGTTTCAAATTTCTTCTTAACTTCCGGGCTGAAAATTAAATCCAAATATCTTTTTCTGAATCTTTCCTCGATATCCTGCAGACCATGCCATTTTTCCGGCAAGGGCAATAAAGATTTCGCCAATATTTTATAATCAGCCACTTCAATGGTTTTCTCTCCCCTTTTTGTCTCGAATAAAGTTCCTCTTAATTCAACAAAATCACCGATATCAAAATTATCAATAAAAAACTGATAGCTTTTTTCTCCCAGGCCGTCTTTTTTAAGGAAACCTTGAATTTTCCCGCCTGTGGTGAGCGAAGTCGAACCATCTTCGATATCCAAAAAAGTCGCGCCGCCGTGGCCTCTTTGTGATTTAATTCGACCGACTAAAATTACTTGTTTTTTAGCTTTGGCTAATTTCTTAAAATCAGCCAAAACTACGGTAATTGGGTGAGTTCTTTTGGTTGTTTCCGGATAAGCCAAAATCCCCGCTTTTTTGAGAGAGGCCAGTTTTTCTAACCTAAATTTTTTTATTTCGTCTATAATCAAGTTTTTTATTTTATAAAAAACGCAGATGAAGATGAAGGCTTGCCCTTCATCGCCCGTTGCCATAGATGATTTATTTTATCTTAATTTCCTTCTTTAGTAAAATACCACTCTAAAACGTTTTTGGCTACGGGAATGACGGTTTTTTGAACTCCTTTAACGTTTTCCATCAGAACAGTCAGAACTATTTGCGGGTTGTCATAAGGCGCAAAAACAGTAATCCAGTTATTATAATGATCATTACCCAGTTCAGCCGTACCGGTTTTAGCGGCTGAAGAAACCGGCAAAGAATTCAAGTCCGGAGCTGAAGCCTGAGGCGAATTGACTCCAGTCACGGTTTGCCGCATGCCTTCTCTGACAACTTGCAGGTTTTGAGGGTCAATAAAATTATCAAGGATAACTTTGGGAGACATTTCCTGGACCGTGTTTTTATTTTTGTCAACGATTTTTTGAACAGCTTGCGGTTGCAATAATTTCCCGCCATTAGCTATCGCCGCCATGGAATTCGCCACCTCTAAGGGTGTAATCTGTAAAAAACCCTGGCCAATCGCCATGTTGTAAGTATCACCATCCCACCAGCTGGTTTTCCAAACTTGTTTTTTCCAATCTTTATCCGGCACAAAACCCGCCACTTCGCCCGGCAAATCAAGGCCGGTTTTCTTATCCCAGCCGAATAAATCCAAATACTCTTTCATTTTTGTCGGTCCCAGTCCTTTTTGCGTACCATAACCGCCGCCCACCGTATAAAAATAAACATCGCAGGATTCGGCAATGGCTTTTCTCATATCAGTTAAACCGTGAATCGCCCAATCATTTTTAGTCGTGGAAGCGGAGGGATCCCGAGGATTCTGGATTATAATTTTACCTTTGTCATCATTAATTTTTTTATTCGGGTCAATTATTTTTTCCTGCAAAACAGCCGAAGCAATTAAGGGTTTGATGATGGAGCCGATTAAGTATTTGCCGGCAATGGCTCGGTCAAAAAGAGGCATGGACTTATCTTTTAAAAGGTTGGTCAAAGCGACCTCGTTTGCGCCTTTTTGGAACAAATTATTGTCAAAAGCCGGCAAAGAAACTAAAGACAGGATGCCGCCGGTTTTAGGATCCATGGCGATAGCTACAGCCCCTTCGGCCCCACTGTCCTGAAATTGTTTCAGCAATTCTTCCTGAATTTTTTTCTGTAAATCCGCATCTAACCATAAAACTAAACTCTTACCCGACTCGGGAGATTGAGTAATTGTTTGAGAAAGAGCTTGTCCTTTGGCGTCTTTTTCAATCTGAAGCTCGCCGGGATTTTTTCTTAAAGTTGCTTCATAAGATTTTTCCAAACCATCCCGGCCGACATAGTCAAAAATAGAATAAACTCCAGGGTTTGCCTTCAATTCATCGCTGCTTATTTTATTGGTATAACCGAGCAAATGACTGAAAGCAGAACCGTCTTGATAATATCTGATCGGATTGTCGTTAACGCGGAAACCGGACAAATCATTGATATTTGATTCAAGCAAAATCAATTCATCGTGAGATAAGTTTTCTGAAATTAATAAAGTATTATCTTTATCCGCTTCGATGGTTTTTTCCAAACCGGCCAAATCTTCTCCGATAATCGTGGCGACTGTTTTTAAAACTTTTCCTTTTTCGGCGGGATCTGACGGTAATTTATTCTTATCCAGAACCAGATCAAAAGAGGGCCGGTTAAAAACCAGCTGTTTCATATTTTTGTCATAAATAACTCCCCTTTCGGCCTGAATCTGCTGGACAACAAATTTGTTTTCATCGGCCAGAGCCTGGTACTTTCCACCCTGTAAAACTTGCAATTGGAAAGTTTTGCCGAAAAGAATTAAAAAAAGCAGAAAACAAAAAATAAAAAATCCTTGAATAATTTTTTTTAAAAGCGGCACTTCAAATTTTTTTTCCGAAATTCCCCACTCTTTTTCTCTTCTCTCGGCTAAAGAATCCAAAAGGACTTCGTGCGGCTCAACGTCGCTTTTAGATTGTGGCCTTATGCGGAAAGCTGACATATCTTTTAAAAATTAATTTGATAAAGACGGAAATTAATAAAGAAACTAAAACGTAAAAACCAAAAAATAAATTGTGGCTGACGGAAAAAACATCCAGAAAGAACCCACCGAGAAAAGCAGCTAAAAATCCGAGTTTACTCTTTGATTTCTCCAGCAAATTAAAAAAAACAATAAACAATAAAATTAAGTTGGGGACCGCGTTAAATATCTTGAAATGGACTAAAAAATCACCCTGGAGCAAAACAAGGAAATAAAAAATAAAAAATAACAGAATTGTCTTGAGCAGCATCTAGAATGTGGTGATAACGAATAAAATATTCAAATCTTTCAGCTGAAAAGCCGGTTTGATTGTGGCCGTTTGCCAAACGGACAGGTCAGAATTTTCCACTTTGGCGACGTTTCCCACCAGAAGTCCTTGGGGAAAGATATTTCCCAAAGCGCTGGTAATCACGTTATCTCCCTCCAGAACTTCTTTATCTTTGGGCAAAAGATCAAAATAAAATTCACCGTTGCCCTTTCCCCGAATTACGCCGCTAATATCAGATCCGACAATCTTGGCGTCAAAAGTGCTTAATTTGTTTGAGATTAAAATAACTTCGGAAAAATTATTATATATTTTACCAATCCTGCCCACCAGTATTTTTTCCGGAGTTATCACCGGCATTCCTTCAATCATCGCGTCTTTTTTGCCGAGATTAATTAAAATCGAATCCTGAGAAACGTCTTTACTGACGATATAAGCCTGAACCAATGTAAAGTCTTTGGCTAAATTTAAATTCAAAGCGGCTCTCAAGGCATCGTTCTCTTTTTTCAGCTCCTTGAGACTAAGATTCTCAACTAATAACTGCTGATTTACCGAATATATTTTTTTATTTTCGGCCTGGAGAATTTTCGCCTCAAAAATGCTGCCAAAAAAGTCGGACACGCTGTTACCAGCTTTCCAAAATGTTTGCTGGAGAGGACTGGAAATTAAATAAAAAAAGTTTTTCAGAGTGACGGAAAAATTAGTCAGGTTCGCCACAACAAAAAAAGCAACAATTAAAAAAACTGCCAGACCTATTTTGATGTTCAGACGAAGAGACATGTTGGTGTATTATAACATATTTTCGGTCTGCGCCGCGTCTAACGCGGCTTGAGCGGGCGATGAAATTTGCCTCCCACGGGAGTTTGCTTTCATCTTCCGCCTCGTTTATGCTACGCATAAACTTCGGCCCTTGACAACCTTTGATGGATGGATATACTAGTGGTTAGTAATAAAATTTAATGGGCTAAATCAGCCCTTTTCAAAGGTCGGTTAGCAAGCTTTCGCGAAGCGATACTTCCCAAATAGATTGCAATAGTGCAGCCTCG
>JAVHRH010000021.1:0-4172 GCA_036171555.1 Parcubacteria group bacterium
TTAAATTTATTTCTCAAATTCTTCTCTAAAAATTCCTTAGGATAAATGTCCTGAGAATAAATTCCGATTATGGATAAAATTTTAACCAAAAAAGAAGCAATCAAATTTTTGGGCCTTGATGACAAAACTTTTGATAATTATTTTCAAAACGCAGATGAATTTAAGTGTCTTAAAAGGCAGAGCGGCAGAGGCAGATATTTATTTGATCAAAAAGTTTTGCAAAAATGGCTTGACGATTTCAGATGGCGGACTGTGGAACTAAATTTTAAAGATTATGCTCTTTGTTTGGATTTTGCTTTAGCGCAACATTTCCGTGGATATGTTTTATCCGATTGGGGAACCGCAAGACAAAGAGAATTTGGACAAAAGATTACAAACTGGGTAAAAGGACAACTTGCCGAAGTGGCAGTGAAAAAATTTTTCAAAAAAGAATTTAATGTTGATGTTGAGCTTGATTTTAGAATATATGATGAAATTGTCGCGCAGGATATTATTGGAGTTATTGAAAACGGGGAAATCAGACAGCCTAAAATAGGAATCGGCATAAAATCATCAAAACCAAAAAACGCCTATCTTGTTTTAGGCGAAAATGAAATAACAATAAAAGAGAGAAAGTCTGATTATTATATTTTTTGCCGTCCCGATATTCCAGATGATCATTTATTGAGGCTGACAAAAGATAGAGTAATTGAAGTAGTAAAGAATCAACAGCATTTCCCGAAATACAAGGACGAAATGCCGGATTTTCAAAATATGTATTGCGAGATTTCCGGCTGGTGCAAAATTGATGAATTGGAAAAAGTAACCAGTATCCCTGGGCAGGAATTTACGGGCTTGCGTTATGTAAAAAAATCAGGACTTCTGCATAAAGACAAGACGGATTGGCAGAAGCTTCTAAAGAAACTTTAAACTAAAAATCAAAAAAAACAATTTTGTCCGTTGCCGTTTCCATTCCCATTTCCATTGGTTAATTTCGGATAAACCCAATCATAAGTAATACCAGCAAAAGTTTTCAAGACGGCCTCAATAATAATCTTTGCGCCTTTGGGTGGCACAGCCATTCCTATTTGTTTTCTCACGCTTTCTTTTGGGCCCTCGAATATAAAATCATCAGGGAAAGTTTGTATCCTTGCTCTTTCTCTATTTGTGAGGGCACGGTTTTCGCTCCAATGGTAGCCGTGTGTGCCGCCCCCGCCGCTTCCAGTAATTGTGTAAGACGGCTTATCTGGATGCAATCTTCTATAAATTTGGCTCATTCTTGCGCCTTTTACATTCAGTCTTAAATGATCTGGTATGCCTTCATACCAAACATTTTCGCCGGGCGGTATATGTTTTAATCTTTCAACAACTATTTTGGCTTGCGCTGTAATTTCATGATTGGACGCATTTTTTAATATAGGCGGGTTTTCAATAGCTTCTTTTGCTGAAACATATCTGCCCGCCGTTGTGGGCGTTGGCACTTTAAATTCCAATCCTAAATCTTTTCTAATGCCGATGATAACTACTCTGTGGCGTGTTTGTGGCACACCGTATTCTTCAAATTTATACAAGTGAGCAGTTAGGTGGTAGCCCTGACCCGCATTTTCTAAGTCTTCAAGAATTTTAGTAAATGCCTCTCCATTAT
This sequence comes from Parcubacteria group bacterium, assembly GCA_036171555.1. GTDB lineage: Bacteria > Patescibacteriota > Minisyncoccia > Minisyncoccales > JAVHRH01 > JAVHRH01. The sequence goes on from JAVHRH010000021.1 coordinate 1,625, forward strand.
TTGCGCTTTGCAGACCGCCGACATTCTCGGCAATAAACCATTTTGGATTATGGATATTTATTGCTTTTACTCCATAGGTATATAAAGAGCCGTATTTGCCGTTAAATCCCTTTTGCTTTCCAACAACGCTGAAATCGTTGCAGGGAAATCCAAAAGCTAAAACATCAAAAGCAGGCACTCTTTCAAAATCTATCGTTTCAACGGGCGCGCAAACAACATTTGTTGAATCACCCCCGTGGATGTTGCGGGCGTAAGTTTTGCAAGTATCCTCGTCTATATCATTGGCCCAAACAGGCTTTATCTTATATGTTTTGCCTTTTGGATTGCTCACAACAACGGACATTGCTCCGAGAGATAAACCGCCGGGCCCGCAAAACAATTCTGCTAGTTTAAATATTTCATCTTGCTTCATAGTATTTTTGAAATTTTTTGAGTTAGCTTGTTTTCATCATTCGTCTGACATTCCCAAATTTTGTAAACTTTCCAACCTTGTTTTCTCAAAGTTTTTATATCTTGCATTTGTTTTTCAATGTTTCTCTGCAACTTTGGCGCCCAATATTTTATATTTGCCTTTGGCATAGCTTGTTTTTTACAATTTTTATGCTGGTGCCAAAAACATCCGTTGATAAAAATTATTTTTTTCGGTTTAGCAATTACTATATCAGGCTTTCCAGCTAATTTTAAATTATGCAATCTATATCTTACACCGAGTTTTGCTAAAACTTTTCTGACAGCGACTTCCGGCTTTGTATTCTTTGCTTTTATTTTTGTCATGCATAATTTTCTCTGCTCTTTTGTTAAGTTATCCATATTAAAAAACCTTATTTGAGATTATCCCCCTGACCTCTCCTTCTATTCTAAAATTTTTATCAGCAAGAAAAGGCTGATATTTTTGATTTAAGGAAATTAAAATTGTATTCCGCCCCTCTTTTTTTATTTTTTTAATTAGGGCTTCGCCGTCATTTATGCAGACAACAACACTGCCGCTGTCCGCGTCATCGGTTTTTCTAGCGATAACGAGATCGCTGTCATTGATTTTCGGCTCCATTGAGTCGCCTTTAGCTTTAACCATAAAGGCCTCGGCAGACGGGAAAGAAACCAGTCTTGTTGATATTGGTATTCTTTCAATTGGGTTGCCGTCTAAAATAGAACCGCTTGGTCCGCAATGCGCCAATCCATATAAATTTAGATAAGTTATTCGTTTTTCCGGCGCATCTTTTAAGATTTGATAATCTCTGGGATTTGCGGGATTTTTTTTCAAATAGCCTTTTTTCTCAAGCTGTGTTAAATGATGTGCAATAACGCTTGTTGAGGAAGCGTCTAAAATATCCTGCATTTCGCGGATTGTAAGAGGCTCGTCAATATTTTTTATCAACAAGTCTAAAAGCTTTTTTTGTATTGGGTGAAGATTGTTTTTCATAAGTTATCCACAATTATTATCCTACTTTAAGTATAGGCTATTTAAAAAATGAAGTCAAGAACATATTGACTTGTTCTAAACTATGTTCTATACTGGATATAGTCATTGCTTTGGTCGAGCGATGAGTTAATAAAATAATACTAAACAATATGGAAACAATAAAAATCTTTTTAGATTTTGCTGGCTATATCAGCACAATAATTGTTATTGTGGGCGTAATAGCAGGAGTTGTTGTCTGGTTCAGGGGTATTTCCCCTGCGCTGTACAGACTTGGCAACGGCCTTGCTAAACGGAAAATTGCCATTTTTGCTAAAAATGACAATGCCGTTAGTTTAAAAAGTCTTTTGACAGACTCAAAACTATTCAAACAGAAGAATATTTTTGAAATAACCTGCAAAGACGATGTCGGGAAAGCAGAGGAAGCCTCCGTTTATCTTGTGCACTGGCACGATTGGGCTGATGATATTTCGGAAATTCTAAGTAAAAAACCCGATAAATGCGCCATGGTCGTTTATGCGCCTTATGACAAAGGGAAAATACCAGATGAGCAGATGAAAAATTTAGACGGCAAAAGGCATACTGCCGTTACAAATTTTCGCGGTCGGCTTCTTAACGATATCGTTACCGCGATGATTACTACAAGTTTATAATTATTAACCTTAATAAAAATATGACTACCGAAGAATTTTTTAAAGAATTGGCCAGCAAATTAGAGCTGACAAAAAGTGAAAGCGATAAGATTTCGCAAAAACACAATGAATTGCGGGAAAAGTTGCGAGAAAAACTTCCGGTTGAAGATGATTTTTTAACCGGCTCTTACGCCCGCAACACAATGATTCGTCCAAAGGACGATAAAAAATTTGATGTTGATTTCTTCCTGGCTTTCAGCCAAAAAGATTATGGAGAAAGCGAATTACCAGATTTATTGAGCATGGTTAAAAGTGCTTTAGAACAAATAAAAAATGACGATGCGGATATTGAAGAAATTCAGGAACAAAAAAGATCAATAGGAGTTATCTATAAAGACAATTTCCAGATTGATGTTGTTCCGGCAATCCAAATAAAAAAAGACGAGCGATACAAAATTTTTGACAAAAACACTCTGCAAGCTGTTGAATCTAATCCCAA
>JAVHRH010000022.1:0-2543 GCA_036171555.1 Parcubacteria group bacterium
TCGGGCAGGAAATCGGCGTATTTAAAGGATCGCGGCCTAAGTTTTTGGTAATCGTCAAAAAACGAGGCACGTCTCTGGTCGGATTCATGACATTTTTGATAACAGTATTGGAAGAAGTTTTTACTCCGGCTCCGGTCGAAAGATTTTTTAAAAAGCACTGGCCGACGTTTTTACCGATATTTGATTCTTGAGTCAAAACGGCCAAAAGCAAAGCCGGTTTGACGCCCGTAACTTGATTGACATAATTGGCGATGTCCAAAGCGGCTCCGAAGGTCGGCGCTTCGGGTACGCCGATTAACTCAAAAATTCTTTTGCTGATTTCATTGGCTTTTTGCTGAGCCGCTGTTTTATCCTGCAATGACTTTTGGTATTGAGCTTCAGTCAACTTCAAAAAATATTCCTGCTGTTTTTTATTTGATTCATTCTGCTGCTTTTGCAATGTTTGCACTTGGACAACTTTTTCTAAACTGGTTTTTTCATCGTCTAAGGACACTTCTTGGGCTTCCAAAGAAACCTTCAAATCTTTAATATCATTCAACATTTCCTGGCTTTTTGTCACCAACGACTCCAGAGCCGCTAAATCGTCAAAAAAATTGGAGAGTTCGGCTTCCGAGAATAAAACCTCAACCAAAGATTTTTGGTTGCTTTCATAAATTTGCTGAAGAATGCCGCCTAAATTTTTTCTTGAAGCCACAATTTTGTCCGAGGTTTGTTTAATGGAATTTTCCGTATCTGTTATCTGCAAATTCAAATCCTTAATCATAATGTTCCCCTGACTGATCTGCAGATTTAATTTGCTGATCTGATTCTTTAAAAGAGTAACCTGATTTTGCAGCGTCTTTTTTTCCTGAGACGTTTTAGTGATATCTTTATCGTATTGGGCAATTTGGTCTTGTAATTGCTGCAGTTCCTTTTCCAAGGCTTGGCGTTCTTCAGCGGCTGTCTGGGCTAAAATAAAAAATTTCGGCAATATTAAAGCCGAAATTAATGTTAAGAAAAAAATTAATCTGTAAAAACGTTGGTTCATTATTTAGCAGCGGGTTTTTTCTCTTTTGGACCTGTCTCAGCCTCAGCCGTTTCCTCGGCCGGCTTCTTTGTTTCCACTTTTTCAACTTCTTCCACTTTTTCTTCAACGGGTTTAGCCAATTCTTCCTCAACCTTCTCCGGAGGAACCACTTGCACCACAACATCATTCTCTTCCTTGAGAACTTTAACGCCGGCCGGTAAAATTAAATCTTTGACCGTAATAAAGTCTTCAAACGTCTTTAATTTTTCGATATTAACCTTAATCTCGTGGGGTAAATTCTGAGGCAAAGCCTTAACGGTTATGGTTTGGATGTTTTTAACCAAAGTTCCGGCTAAATCTTTGACGGCACTGGCTGTTCCTTCAAAAGCCAGAGGAATAGTAGCCGTAATCTCTACATCAAGACGGGGCTGATAAAAATCAATGTGGATCGGTTTTAAAGAAACGGGGTTTAATTCCAAAGCATGGATTAAAACCGAAAGCTTTTTCTCGCCTACCTCCAGATTAATCAGGGAACTTTCTCCGGCAACCTTGAAAACCTTTTCAAAATCTTTAGCGCTAACTGTCAAGGACTGATTGGTAATTTTTGGCCCATACAAAACTGCCGGGATTTCACTTTTTTCCCTTAAACTTTTTACTTTTTTCCCTGATTCTTTTCTGATTTTAGCTTTTAAGACTAGCATCTGTTTGTTGAGCCGAATAATCTAATTTTTTCTTGAACTACTTTTTGAACGGCTTCAATTGCTTCCGGCAGATATTTATAAGGCGTGGTCTCGCTGGGATTTTCTTTGAATGCCGCTTTTAAAGCATTTGTATAAGCTATTCTTAATTCGGTATTAATGTTGATTTTCACAATTCCTGACTCTATGGCTTTTTTTATCTCCTCCTCCCTGATACCGGAACCGCCATGCAAAACAAGAAATGCGCCATTCCCTATCTTTTCTTTGATTTCTTTTAACCTTTCAAAATTAATATGTTTTTCTCCCGAAGTTTCTATGCCGTGGAAAGTTCCGATATTTACAGCTAATCTGTCAACTTTTGTTTCTTTTATGAATTTAAGGGCTTCTTCAGGTTGGGTTAAATCTTCTTCTTTGATTTCGGGTTTCTCGGTTAATATTTGCGAAGCGCCTTTTATAAAACCCACTTCGCCTTCAACCATAACTCCTTTTTTATGAGAAATTTTAACCACTTCTTTGGTTATTTCTATATTGTCTGCCAAAGGAAGTCGGGAACCGTCAAAATGAACCGTATCATAACCGCAGGACAACGCCTCTTTAATATACTCGAAATCCTGGCCATGGTCAAGGTTCAAAAAAATAGGCAGGCCGGTTTCTTCGCGAAAAACCTCAACCAAAGCTACCGCTTGCTTCAACCCGATAAATTTACTTTCACCTTCTGACGTACCGATAATCACCGGACTTTTTAATTCTTGAGAGGCCAAAACTACAGCTCTGAGAGTTTCCAAGTTTGAAATATTAAACTGGCCTATCGCCCATTTCTCTTTTTGCGCTTTTTTAAA
>JAVHRH010000022.1:2643-4083 GCA_036171555.1 Parcubacteria group bacterium
AGTTTGAAATATTAAACTGGCCTATCGCCCATTTCTCTTTTTGCGCTTTTTTAAAGTAATCGTTTAGAGTCATTTGGGCAAGCAAAGATTATGAATGGAACAGGTTTCTTTTTGCACCTTTACTTTCGGCCATTTTTGATTCTTTTTCAGCAAACCTTCTTTCGCGCCCCATTGGGTAATATTATAGCTGGAATTAGCCATGGCCAGCTGAATAGCATAAACAATATCCTGTTTTTCTATAATTCCGGCGACGAAGCCCGAGCCGAAAGAATCGCCTGCTCCCGTGGCATCAACGCATTTCAGCCCTAAAGATTTTGCCCGATAAAGATATTGGCCGTCGGAAACAACCACGCCTTCTCCGCCCTTGGTCATGATGGCAATACCTTTAACCATTTTATCCAATTTCTTAAAAACTTCTTTTTCTTTATAATAGGAAACTTTTGTCAACGAAGCCGCCTCTTCCCGATTCAAAATCAAAACATCAACTTGGCTTAAAATCTTGGTTAAGGTTTTTGCCGGCAAAGTTAATTGGTTATATCCCGGGTTCAAAGCCACTTTGATTTTATTTTTCTTGGCAAAATCAACCAAATCGGCCGTTAATCCGGCCAACTCTCCGGCAAAAGGAGCCAGATAAAACCATTTTGTTTTCTTAATCTGCGGCCAGGGAATATCTTTTTTAGTCATAACATCGGATGCTCCCCGATAAACTAAAATTGTCCGGTCAGCTCCCGGATAAGCCAGGAAAATGGAAAGATTGGTCAGTTTGTTCTTTGTTTGTTTGACAAAATCAGTGTTGATTTTAAGCTTCTGCAATTCTTGAATTATCAAATTGCCAAAACAATCATCGCCCACCCGGCCGCAATAAGCTGTTTTTAATCCTTGTTTGACAAAGGTCGCCGCCGTATTGGTGCCGCCGCCGCCTGATTTCAATAGAATATCGTCTACTTCGGTTTTAGAGCCCAAAGTTAAACAAATACCCTGGCCGGTAATAAAATTCTGACCTGAAACCGGCCGAAATTTATTTGATTTCAAATAGATATCTTTAGTCGCCGACCCGAAAGTGATGATATCGTAATACATTTTTTTAAATGTTTAGCTGTTTTTCTTTTTCAGCAATGATTAACGCTGTTTTGACGATCGTGTCGGGATTCAACGACATTGATTCAATGCCTTGCTCTACCAGAAATTCGGCAAAATCCGGGAAATAGCTGGGCGCTTCACCGCAAATACCGACGTATTTCTTCTTGATTTGGCAGGTTTTAATCACCTCTTTAATCATTTCTTTGACGGCTTCGTTTCTTTCATCATCCACTCCGGAAACCTTAGCCGAATCCCTGTCTAATCCCAGAACCAATTGCGTTAAATCGTTAGAACCTATGCTCATGCCGTCAAAAATGGTCAGAAAATAATCGGCCAAAATAACATTGGAAGGAATCTCAC
>JAVHRH010000023.1:0-3824 GCA_036171555.1 Parcubacteria group bacterium
GTCAAATTCAAGCTTTCCTTCTTCGCCAGACTCTATTTCAAAATTTATTTCCCGCATAAAATTGTTTAAAGTCGGCTCTTGGGTAGTATTCTCAAAGTTCTTCACTCTTTTATAGAATTGATTAAGCAAATCAAGCTGTCCTTTATCCTCTTTCTTTATTAGATATTTTATATATCCTGACTCTTGTAAAAAAGCAACTAGTATCTCTGAAACCGATTTTTTTTGGGCAAGAATGGTGTGATTTTTAATTAAATTCAAAACAGAAACGATTTTTTCCTGCGTTGGCAGTGAAATTCCCGGAATTAAAGGAAGCTCTTCCATTGCCTCATAAAGCGACTTTGTTCTTTTGTAGCTGTATTGGGTAAGCTTCATTATGTCCTGGGGTGGGATTTCAAAAACCGCTAGATTCAAAATCCTGTAAACTGCCGGGCTTTCATGGTAATTATCCAAAAGCTTAAAATATGAAATTACATCCAAGATAACGGGTTTTGAATAAAGTCCTTTTGAAGCCAAAAATTGGTAAGGCAAGCCTGCACGCTCCAAAGCTTTAATAAAAAGATTTGCCGAGTCATTTGCCCTGACCAGAATCGCAAAATCGTTATAATCGGCATCCTTGTCTTCTTTAAGAATCTCCAGTATCTTCCTCATCGTTTTATTAACTTCTTCTTCTGAGCTTTTCGCTGAAATATGTTTTATTGCGCCTTTCCTTTTTTTTTGGGCAAATAATTTTTTGCTTATCTTATTTACGTATTCAAGGCGATCAGGATTATTGGCTTTTATAAATTTGTAAGCCAAATCCAGAATATTCTGGCAAGACCTGTAGTTTTTAACCAAAGAAATTTGTTTGGCTTTTGGGAAATCTTTCTTAAACTGGATAATATTTGAGAAAGACGCCCCTCTCCAGCGATAGATTGCCTGATCATCGTCAGCGCAGACGGTCAGATTGTTTTTCGGTTCAGCAAGAATTTTTATAAGCTCGTATTGCGCCCAGTTTGTATCCTGAAATTCATCAACTAAAATGTACTTAAATTTTTCCCTGTATTTTTTCAAAATCAGCGGCCTCTTCTGAAACAGTTTCAAACAATAATTTATCAAATCGCCAAAATCCAAAAAACTGTTCTCTAAAAGCAAACGCTGATAAGTATGATAAGCGTTAGCCACTTCTTTTATCCTCTCCGTTTCACTGTCTTCTGGCATATCGTCCCTGGTTTTTAGTTTTTCAGCGTATTTTAAATAATCTTCAGGATAAATCGCCTGGTCTTTGCAATGGGAAAAATGAGAAATTAAGGCTTGGATAAATTTCGTCGGATTCCCCAGAGGCTTGTAATAATTAAGATCGAATTTATCCAAATTACGATAAACCAAAAGCCAACCGGCCGCGTTGTCTAAAACCTTAAAATCTGCCGGCAAGCCAATATCTAAGGCATAATCGCGCAAAATTCTTTCGCAGAAAGAATGAAAAGTAGAAATCCACAAATCTACATAGCCATAGGGCAAAAGAATATCAACTCTTTCTTCCATTTCCGCGGCCGCCTTTTCAGTAAAAGTTACGGCCAGTATTTCTTCTGGCTTTGTCTCCCCTTTTTCTATCAAATAAACTATTCTCTGGGTAATAACCGTCGTCTTGCCGGTTCCAGCCCCTGCCACAATTAAAAGCGGTCCTTTGCCATGAACCACAGCTTCTTTCTGTTCTTTGTTTAATTTTAATAAATCTAAAGACATTGCTCTATTATATTGTATTTTTCCATCGCCTGCAAAGACGCCTAATTTTTCTTTACCCATCAACAATTTTTTGCAAGTCCACCAAGTTTCCGGACTGCTTTTTTTATTCTTACAATGCAACTCTGCAAATTAGAGACAATATCATCTTCTGGTAAACGAATAACAAGCCAACCATGCTTCCTAAGAAAAGTATTTTTTATTTTATCTTTCTCTCGCTGGCGTAAACCAGAATGAGCTTTTTTATTATCGCACTCAATAGCAATCGACCCTCGCCTACAAAACACGGCAAAATCAAGACAATATCGTTTTTTATTGCTTAAAACATAGTATTGGCTAATTGCTTTGATAATAGCTCGGCTCAAACCATCCCCTACGATCTGTTCGGTTGGAACAACATTGTAAAGTTGTAAAATATTTTTTGATTTTAATAAACGATTTAATGTAGTAAAACCGAAAGAGACGCGGCGTGGTATTATATTCCTGATTGGTCGAGGGAGTTTCTTAATTTTACCAACACGAATCCGAAGATAATAATCGCGAGCTCTAAGATGGTTTGGCTCGTCTGGCAGTAAATCGCCTCTTTTGATAATTTGATAATTTAAAACACGAGCATAATATCGAATGCGCTTTCCCTGATGGCTAAATAAAGCGGGTTGATAGAAAGCAAGGTAATCGAATCGCTGCGTCGGCACATACGCCACCGGAATTCGATACCAGTTTTCCGTTAAAAGAATATTAAGATCGCGCTTATCTTTGAGTACACCAACCAAAACAATTTTATTTATTTTATCTTCTGTATGATTTTTAATCATACTGAGGAATAATGTTTAAGCATCCCATAAATTATTTTCCCACTTTTTACCGAGACTTTTTTTATCCTGTTGTAAACCCCGTTAGATTTGCTTCGCAACTATCTAACGGAGTAAACTTTATTAAAAAGCATTATTTAGAACATTTATAAATCTTAACGGATCAACGCTTGCTCCTTTTGTTTTTATGGATAAGTGAAGATGGGGTCCTAAAGAATAACCAGTGCTTCCTGAAAGACCAATAATTTCTCCCCTGTTTACCTTATCTCCTTTAGCAACTTTAAATTCATTAAGATGCAGATAAAGAGAATAAATTCCGAGGCCATGGTCAATAATTATCATCTTTCCGTAAACTGTTAATTCTTCGACAAAGCTCACTATGCCATCGTTGACAGCATAAACCGGTGTGCCAACAGCAGCATCCAAATCCACTCCCAAATGTCGAAGGGTGACATCTCCCTTTTTTCTGATATTCCCGAAAGCTCCGACATTAATAATTGAATCTAACGGATAGACAAAAGGTTTATTAAAATATGATTCTGAAGTATATTTTTCAAGAACCTGCCAGATGAGAATGCCCTCCTTTGTAGAGATATTCTCCACGATATTAGCAGGAGTATATCCTTTTTCTTCAAGCTCCGGGGTAAGGGCGAGTTCTGTGACTGGAAAATTTCTTTTTTTTATCGTAATAGTTTTTGTTATCTTATCTTTGCCAGGGATAAAGACGGATAGAAAATAATTTCCCGGTGTTTTCCTGACATCAATTCCCACAATGCCTATCTGTTTTCCATCAGCTCCAATTGGAAAAAAATCAAATGATTGCCCGTCAAATTCGCCTGTTGTTTTTTCTCCTGGAGATAAATTTTCAACAACAACTGATAAAGTATCACCCTGTTCAAGCTGAACCGCGGAAACCAAAACTTCACTAATTTGTTTTTCTGGCTGGCTTGGTGCATTTACTCTATTATTGTCTACTACCGCTACTTCTTCTTGAGACAAATCTCCTGGTTTTTGCTTGTTTATAAGAATCTTCGCTTCGCTCAGAACCTTGTTTCTCGCTTTGCTCGAAATAAAATAAACGTCTACCGATAAAATCACTAATAGAATTACGACAATCACAAATATTTTCTTTTTTGAAAATCTTGCCATAAAACTTATTTCTTATGAGGCTTGATCTCAAAACAAACTACCACTCATCAAAATAGCCATAACGACAAGAGTTAAAAGCATAAACACGGCGAACCAAATACGGGCATAGGTGTTGGCGCGCGCGATTTTATCCGGATAATCAAT
>JAVHRH010000024.1:0-3819 GCA_036171555.1 Parcubacteria group bacterium
GGCGAACCGGCCCAATTCTTTTTCCAGTTCTGTTCTTTTCTGTTCCAAACTTTGTTTTAATTCTTCAATAGTTGTTTTATCCATGTGTTTATTATATCTTATAAAATTTATTTTTCCAACATGTTAATATCTTTTTCAAGCTCATCTGCTATTTTGAGAGCGCCATCCGCATACCAGGTGTAGGGTGAATTTGCGGAGCCGGAAAAATAGATCATGGCGGCCGACCGCTCTTTGTCGCGAGTTTTTAAGGCTGCTCCGGAGTCAGCTAAATATAATCCGGCCTCCAAAAAAGCGTCTTTGATATTCCAAGGATCAGCCGGTTTTCCGGTAATACTTTCCAATTGATTTTTATACTGCAGCCAGGTGGAAGGAATAAAGTCAGCCGGTCCCATCGCTCCGCCCCAGCCGAAACTCATTGGGCAGGTGACTAAAGTTTTTAAAGGATCTTTCCCCAATTCCTGAGTTATTTTCAAAAAACCCGGGATATCTCTTTGAGGATTCATAGTCTTTGGCATAATTTTCCCGTCAATAGCTCTGACGCCTTCGCCCGTTTTAAAATCAGTTAAATAGCATAAGTCGAATTTTTCCAAGGCTAATTCTTCCTGCAAAATGCCGAGTAAAAAAGCTGGCCTGATGCTGGTTACTTTTTCGACATATTTTGCGATATCCAGAGCTTCTTTAAAGGTAAGGGTATCGGGCATTCCTAATAATTCAAAATTTCTCTGACTGATTTCTTCGCTGGATCGAATTATGTTAAATTTTTTCTTTAAATCTAAGATGCGGTTATATGATTCGGTTATTCTTTTTTCTTCAATTTTATTTTCTTTTACAGCCTTAAAAATTATGTCACTAACCTTATAGGCGATATCTTTGTCGTAGCCGCCGGCAACATTATTGAACAGATAAATTATATCGCAGCCGGCATTTACCGCTATGATAATGGCTTCATCGAGTCCATAATTATTACTTATTGCCGCCATCTGCATGTCATCAGAAACAATAACTCCCTTAAATCCTATTTGGTTTCTTAAAATATCTTGCAGAAAAATCTTAGATAAGGTCGCGGGGTAAACACTATCAATCTCCCTGTTTATTATGTGCCCGACCATAACAGCGCTGAGCAGCCCCTCTTGATTAAGTTTTTGATAAGGGAGAAGTTCCGTCTCTTGATAGGTGTCGGTGACGTCGGCTATGCCGAGGTGGCTGTCTTCTGCTGCACTTCCCTGCCCGGGGAAGTGTTTTTCCACGGTAATAATATTATTTTTTAAATGATTTGCTATAAATACTCGGGCGAGATCTACAACTTTTTCCGGATCTGACGAGAACGAACGACCTAGAGCTCCAATAATAGGATTTTGGGGGTTGATATTCAAATCGACAACCGGCGCCAGATTCATATTGAAACCTAAATTTTTTAGCTCCGTAGCCAGTTTCGCAGATTCCTCTTCAGCGGTTTTTAAAGTCTCGTCCTGCCCCATTTTTTCCGGCGACAGAATCGGTAAAAATCCGTATTGGCTTTTTAAACGATTAATATTTCCTCCCTCGGCGTCTACGGCTACAAAAAGAGGGTCAACGGAATACTTTTGCAGATCGGAGATGAGTTTTTTTGTCTGTTCAGGGTTGATAATATTCCTGGGAAAACTATTGGAAGAGACATCGTAATCAGAAAAGGATACCCCGCCTATTTTAACGTCTTTAATTATTTTATAGATATCAGAGTCTTCCGGTGCCTCTGTTCCTCGAAATCCTACCATTATCATTTGACCGATTTCTTCCTTAAGTTTTTCATCTGTTAAGATTGTTTCCATCGGCTTATTCAGTTCTGCGGGCTTATAAGCTGATTCCGATTTATTTTTATACCAAAGAACTCCTCCGGCAATAATCACGGCCAGCAGGGTTATAATTAGAAAAAATTTCAGGAACCGCATTAGGCAAGTTTTTATTAATAAAAACGTAGCAGTCAAAGAGACTTCGTCTCTTTTCCATCTTCGCTAGCGCTCGATGAGGGAATTAAAATAATCCCAGTTGAAACCCCAAGGATCATCTTTTCTTCCCGGAGAAATTTGATAAGCGGCCAAAATGTTTTCAGAAGCAATATTATATTTTTGTTTCAGGTATTTAACAATTTGGGCCAAAGATTGATATTGTGCTTCATTGGGAGAATCGGTTTTCGTATAGATAAGTTCAATTCCGATGGAAAAATTATTAATAATATTTTTCCGGCTGCCATCGGGCATTTTACCTGTTCCGGCGTGATAGGCAGCGTATTCGTCCGGCACTAAACGAAAGATAATGCCCGTGCGGTTGATAAGAAGGTGAACGGCTACTTTATAAGTCTGAAGTTGTTGGATAACTTTTTCTATATCATATAGATCTCCCCCAAGCATATTATATGTGGAGTGGATAATAATAGTATCAATCGTTCGGGTGGCGTTAGGAATATAATACCCCCAATTAATGATTCTTTCAGTAATTAAAGGAGTTAATGCTTCTGTCTCGGAAATTCCGGGCGTTTCGGAAGTTGTCGTCGCTGTTGTAGTTGCGTTGACGTTTGGCGTTTCTTCTTTCGGTAAGATGACTTCTTTTGGCGGTCGGTTTCTTAGAGCAAAAAACCAAAAAGAAAAACCGGCTAATAAAATAAAAATCAAAGCAATTCCAGCTCTGATCAGTGTTTTTTTATTAAAAAAAGACGGCTTTTGATCTCTTTGCGGTATTAAGTTTACGGAAGTTTCTTCTTCGACTTCAGTTTTTTCAGTAGAGGTTTGGTCAACCGGCAGATTTTCGGGAACCTGAGGTTTTTTTGTTTCCTGCCCGACGGCTAAATTACTGATTCTTTCTCTTTCTTTCTGCGCTTCCACTTCCCGCAGCTGAGCCAAGTCCTTTTGCATGGTTTGGATTTCTTCTCGTTTAAGAAATTCCAATTTTTCCTCCTTTTCTTCCATTAGTTATGTTTTATTAGTTATTTACCGAGTCCGCCCAGGGCGGACGAAGGTTGAGAAGAGAATTTATTCTCTTTGAATTTTCGCTTCTTTGAGAGAAAGATTGATTCTGCCCTGTTCGTCTATCTCAATAACTTTAACCGGAATGATATCGCCCACTTTGACGACGTCTTCCACCTTTTTAATATAAGAATCAGCTAATTGAGAAATATGGACCAGGCCTTCTTGGCCAGGAAAAATTTCCACAAAAGCGCCAAAATCCAAAATCCTTTTTACCTTGCCTTGGAATATCTCGCCAGGTTTTACTTCACGGGTCAGATTTTTTATCCAGTCCACTGCTTTGTCCGCCGCGGCTTCTTTTTCAGCCGTGACAAAAATGCGGCCGGAATCTTCGATATCAATAGTCACGCCGCATTCTTCAATGATTTCATTGATAACTTTGCCGCCGGGCCCGATAACTTCCCTGATTTTTTCCGGATTGATTTGCAAGATAATAATACGAGGTGCATGGGGAGATAGCTGAGCTCTTGGTTCGGGTAAAACCTTAGCCATTTTTTCCAAAATTAGAAGCCTTGTTTTTTTTGCCCTGTCTAAGGCCATCTGAAATATTTCAGCGGTGATGCCGTCAATTTTGACGTCCATTTGGATGGCGGTAATTCCTTTTTTGGTGCCGGCCACTTTAAAATCCATATCGCCATAATGATCTTCCGGACCTTGGATATCAGTCAAGATTTTATAGTCACCATTTTGGCCCAGCATTAATCCGATGGAAATGCCGGCCACAGCTGACTTGATGGGGACGCCGGCATCCATTAAAGCTAAACAAGAACTGGAAACCGAAGCCATGGAGGTCGAACCGTTGGAAGAAAGAATTTCAGTG
>JAVHRH010000025.1:0-17020 GCA_036171555.1 Parcubacteria group bacterium
GGAGCATTGCTTGTTTACTGATATTTGTTATAATCAAAAAGACAGCCTGGTGTTTGACGGCTGTCGGAATAGATTTAAAAATCACCTCAATCGGCGATTTTTTGTTAAACAACATGGATTTCTTTAAACTTATTCTTTGGGTTCTTTACATGGTTTTTACCAGCGTGATTACGGTTTTGTTTTTCGTTAAAAAAATAATGTAAATTGATATGGACAATGCCACAAAAATGTGGCATTGTTTTATTAGCCGAGCAAAGATTTTGACTGAGGAAAATAGGAGGGACGATGAAGTGCCCACGTTGTAGGTGCCCAAAGACAAGAGTGATTGACACTCGACAAAAGAAAGATGGCGCAATCCATCGTAGAAGAGAATGTTGTGCTTGCGGGCACAGGTTCAATACGGTCGAAAAAGCGCCGGTTCTCGCGTTCAAAGGCGATGGCATCTGATTCTCCATCGCTTTTTTCTTAGCTACGTTTCGCGAAGCTTCGTCCTTAAAATAATTTGATACAAAAAACCCACGATCGTGGGTTTTTTGTATCAAATTGTGCGGGAAATATCTATTATGAAACAAATGAACTTGAATTGGCGTATTAGTAATAAGAAACTAAAAAGAACAGATTTCTTTTTGTTCGCCGAGTTAATCCGCGAACAAGCTTTTGTATAACAAAAGCGCAGGTCGAAAAGAAGCGAAGCTTCTTTGAGTGAAAAATTGCTTTGTCAGTGCGTCTAAGATATTATAAAGGCAAGCATGGCTAACGATTTAACCGACGAACAATTAGTTAAGCTGACTCTTCAGGATAAGAAATATTACCGTTATTTGGTGGAAAGGTATGAAGAAAAATTAAAGCGGTATGTTTTCAGAATAATTGGCGTCAATCAGGAAGATAGCCAAGACATTCTTCAGGAAGTGTTTTTGAAAGCTTATATAAACCTGAACGATTTTGATACATCCCTTAAATTTTCTTCCTGGATTTATCGCATTACGCACAACGAAGCCGTCAGTTTTTTAAGAAGGAATAAAAACAAATTCCAGGTCATTAATTTTGAGATTGATAAAAATCTGATAGAAACAGCGCGGGCTGATTTAGACATAAAAAAAGAATTAGATGAAAAATATTTTTTGGAAAATGTGCAGAAAATTATCAAAGATCTTAAAAACAAGGACTATCAAGATGTCTTGGTGTTAAAGTATATTGAAGATAAGGATTATCAGGAGATTTCTGATATTCTTAAAAAACCGTTGGGCACTGTCAGCACTTTATTGAGCCGGGCGAAAAAACAGCTGAAAAGCGCCCTGCTGGAAAATAACCAAGTAAAATTAAGCTAACTTTTATGTCTCAAACCAGCGACAAAATTTTAAAAAATATCGATGAAAAACAGATTAAGCCGAAATCAAAATGGGTTTATCTTTCTAAAGATTACATGCTTTGGATTTTTTTGGCTGTTTTGTTGTTTTTAA
Organism: Parcubacteria group bacterium; assembly: GCA_036171555.1. GTDB lineage: Bacteria > Patescibacteriota > Minisyncoccia > Minisyncoccales > JAVHRH01 > JAVHRH01. Next base: position 1,461 of record JAVHRH010000025.1, read on the forward strand.
GCGCTTTGGCTGTCAGCACCATTTTATTTATCTTAACGACGCAAGATTGGGATGTTTATGACTATCTGGACAGGAGTTTTCTGGCACATGTTTTTATCTCTATTCCTCATTTTTGGGTGTTGATTTTTATTTTATTAGTTCTGATCATTTATTACGAATTTATTCACACCAAATACGGCTACCGTTATGCTATCTCGCGCATCTTTTTAAGCACCTTGGTCGCCGGTTTTATTTTGGGAGCAATCTTTTTTTTCTGCGGGGCAAATTCAGGAGTTCACGATTTTTTATCGCGGAATGTACCCTTCTATGACAAATTAATTTATTACAAAGAAGACATCTGGGATAATCCCGAAAGAGGTCTTCTGGGCGGAGAAGTAATCGCCATGCAGGACAAAAATAATTTCACTCTTAAAGATTTTCAGGGTAACATTTGGCAGATTGTCGGAGATAATATTGCTTGGTCAGACAATGTCGTTCCTCAAAAAGGAGTAAAAATTAAAATCATCGGCAGTCTGCAATCCGGCAATAATTTTTACGGGAAAATTATTCGTTGCTGGCGGATTCCTTTAGAGAGGGGAGAGAAGTGCTTTGATTAACTGGTTGAAACAAAGGTGGGATACTCCACGTAGTAATTAGTGTAAAGGTCGAAGGAAATGAATAATTATTTTTTACACTAAAAGCTATGGCCGTCAAAATAAGAGGCCCCACTTAAAAATGATTTTAGAGTTCTTTTGACCGGAAGTATCAAGTTTACTCAGCAAGGTTCACACCTGCCGAGTAAGCTTGTTTGCCTGAAAGGGCAATTTTTTATATAATGTGTCAATTAGTAATTCGAAGGCGGAGAGGAGTTAGTCCTCTTCTTAATCTGCGCTTTTTATAAAATAAAAAGCTTAGTAATGGTCAAAGAGACTTTGTCTCTTTTCCAGCGGCGCTCCGCTAAGCGGAGCTTGCTATATGATTAGCATCGTCATTCCAGCATTTAACGAAGAAAAATTTCTGTCCGACTGTCTTAACTCCTTAAAAAAACAGGATTATGAAGGGGAATATGAAATTATTTTGGCTGATAATGGGAGTACCGATCAAACGATTGAAATCGGGCGGCAGTTCAATGTTAAAATAGTTTCTTGTCCGGAAAAAAGGAGCGTTTTTTACGCACGCCAAATTGGTGCGAATTCAGCTCAAGGAGAAATTATTATTCAAGCCGATGCCGACGTTGTCTATCCCTGCGACTGGTTGAAAAAAATTACTGATCACTTGGCTTCCAGGCCTTCGGCCGTCGCTGTCGCCGGTCGATTTTTGTATCGTGATCCGCCGTTCTGGGCGGGACTAGAGTATTGGTTAAGGGACAACATTAATCAATTGACAGTTTTTTTGTTCGGCCGTCCTTGGCTGGTTTCCGCCGCGACCTTTGCTTTCAGGCGAGATGCTTTCCTGAGAATGAACGGCTACGCAGGTCTTTTTTATTCGGCTGACCAATACGGCCTATCTATTCGTTTGAGAAAAGCCGGTAAAATTATCTATGACAGGGAAATAGTTGTTTTTGCTTCAGCCCGCAGCGTCGAAAAACCTTTGCTTGTCATTTTAATTGATCTTTTCGGTCATTTTTATTATTGGGGGCGATATTTGATTAAAAGTTCTATTTTGTCTTGGAGAAATTTTGTTATGGCGACGCCGCGAAGGCGCCTATCAGCCAAATTAGCTCCAATTATGGTAATTTTTGTCGCCTTCATCAGTTACGGTTATTTTGTACCGACCTCGCCGGTTTTTGGCAAAGTGTATTACAAAGGAAGTTCGGCGGAAAAAACAGTGGCCTTAACTTTTGATGACGGACCGAATGAACCTTATACTTCGGAAATTTTGGACATTCTCGACAAATATGGCATTAAAGCCACCTTTTTTGTGATAGGCCAAAACGTTGAAGAGTACCCGGCCGTAGCTAAACGCATAATCCAAGAAGGCGATGTCTTGGCTAATCATTCTTACAGCCATCAGGCAAATCATGCTTTAACGGATTATGGCGCCAAGGACATGGATAAGGCAGAAGAAGTTATCTTTAAAACCCTTGGGATTAAGCCTCATCTCTATCGGCCGCCGCATGGCAAAAAAACGCCCTGGGAGCTCGATGAGGTGAAAGATCAGAAAATGATTGAAGTAACCTGGGACGTGGCTGCTCCTGAGCTGAATAAAACCTCGGCCGTTTCATTGGCGGATAAAATAGTCGGTAAGGTCAAACCGGGGAAAATAATCTTATTGCATGACGGTTACGGTACTTCGCACAACACCTCAAAAGCAAATAAAAGCTTGACGGTTGAGGCTTTGCCTCTGATTATCGAAAAATTGCAAGCTGAGGGATATAGTTTTGCCACGGTGCCGGAACTTCTTGACGTGCCAGCCTATAACAATTAAACATGTCTTTCGGCTCCGGAAAAATTTTTCAATTGGTGGTCGTCTGGTTAAGCATCTTTAATCCCTGGCTGATTGTCGCCGTCTTTTTTATTTGTCTTATCGGCGAATTCAGCTTTTCCTTGCCTTATCTTTTAGAAACAATTTGGTTGTTTGCCGGTTATCATTTGGGCGAGGGCAATTTTTTTATTTTTCAGATTTTATTATTGGAACTGGCCTCTCAGTCAGGCCGGCAAATAGGCGCAAATCTTCTTTATAACGTTGGCGGGTTTGCCAGTTCACGTTTGCTGATTTTTTATAAAAAAATATTTTCTCAAAAAGAAACAGAAAAAACAGCGGTTTTCTCTAAATTCATTTCAGAACGGTTAGCTGTTTTGTCGCCATTCTCCGTGGCCTTGGGAAGGTTATTGGGGCTAAGAATACCTTTGACCTTGACTTTGGCGGCTAAACAAAAAAGAAAAACTTTATCTCTGGCGGTTTTTTTATCCAGCCTTATCTGGGACAACACTTATCTTGCTTTGGGAATTGCGGGCAATCAGGTTGCTTTGTCCCCCCTAAGAATGTTATTATATTCTTTAGTTGGTTTAACCTTACTTTACCTGATTACGTTTAGTACTAAGAAAATTTTTAAATACCGAGCTTCGCGTAATAATTAATAAAACATAATAAAATATATGGAAAAAATAGGTCTCGTCATCGTCTCAAGCGCCGATCTGCCCCAGTCAATAATTGAAAAAGAAAGAATAGGTCTGGTACCGGTGAAACTAGCTTGGCCTGAGATTGAAAACTTGCCAGGCAGCAATACTTTTCAAAAAATGCGAGAATTGGAAAAAAGAGGGATCAAGAGTTTTGGCAAAACTTCGCAGGCGTCAATGAAGGATTTCTTAGATGCATTTAATTTGCAGCTGGAAAAATTTAATGAAATCGTTTGCATTGTTCCAACTTCTAAGCTTTCAGGAACCCACAACTCGGCGACTCAGGCGCGAAAATTCTTGGCTCCCGAAAAACAGAAAAGAGTTTTTATCATTGATTCTTTAAGTGCCAGTGCCGGAGAAGGAGTTTTAGACTTAAGAGCGATTGATCTTATTCAAGCCGGAAAAAATACCGCTGAAATAGTAAAAGAATTGACGGAATCGGTGTCGGCAGTTCATCTTTATCTTATGTTCGAGGACCCTAAATGGTTAGAAGCTTCGGGCAGAATATCTCATCTGGTGGCCGGTTTAATCAGAGGGTTGGGAAAAGTAGGCATTCGGCCGGTTTTAGAGATGAAAAATGGAGTTTTGGAAACGGCCGGAGTCAGAGCCGGAGCCAAGGACATCCTGGCCGGACTCTTAAAACAGTTTGAAACTGATGTTAAAAAGTTTAAAAAGGAAAATGATAAAATCAGCCTGGTTATCACTCACGGTGACAACCTGGAAGTCGCTCAAAAATTAAAAGGTCTCATCGAAGAACGTTTCAGCCGCGCCGAAATCGGCTTTTTGAATATTATTGATGACGTTGTCGGAATTCTTATTGGGCCGAATGCTATCGCTCTGGCTTGGCTATAAAAAAACATAGCGCAGACACAAAAACCCTCCCGAAAATCTCGGGAGGGTTTTGCTAATCTTATCTGTTAAATCTTTCCGTTCTTTTTTTTGCCCAGCACTCTCGGCAGTAAATTGGTCTGTCAGCGGCTGGTTGAAAAGGAAGTTCGGTAATTTCCGTACCGCATTCTGAACACTTCCAATTTCCTTTGATCATTTCTCGGGGCGGAAAATTTCTGTCAGATGAATTAGTTCTTTCGAACGCCATATAATTTTTGAACTTAAATTATAAAAGCGACCTTTTATGCTTTTAAGTCGCTTTTACCTACTAGAGGATACGTCGACTTATTAGTCAAGAATGATTATACGCTACCTGCAGGATAAGTCAAGTGGCGAATTTTTAAAAAATAAAAATGAGCCGGAAGATGAAAGCGAAGCTTTCATCGCCCGCTGAGCTTATGCGAACATAAGCGAAAGCTTGCTTATTGACAAGCGTTTCGTCAGAGCTATTCTATAGGTGAGAGAGAGGCATATAATTATATGTTACTCAGAGAAAGTAAAAATTTACATTGCGATTCTTTGCCTTGGTTTGGCCCGAATGAAGGTTATGAAAAATTTAGTCCCAATAAATGTTGCTTGAAAAACTTTGACAGGGTTGATGATAAAATAATTATTTATTTCAAGAATGGCAGTCAGGCGATAATTCGGGCGTTGAACGTTGCGGGTGGCAAAGAGATGGATTTGGTTGAGAAAAAACTGAACGATTCTTCAGCGTGTAGTTACGAAGATATTTTAAACATAAAAACAACGGCGGATTAAGAACGGTTTTTCTGCCGAGGAACGGTTGGATCAGCCGTTTTTATTTTGCTTTAGGAATTAGATAATGGTAAAATAAAAAACGTTTGCAAAGAAAATTTATCTCTTTGGCTATGTTAACCGTCAACAAAACAATTGAATTTCAAACTGGACAAGAGCTGGATTTTATTGATATTACTGATAAAGTAGAAGAATTTGTCCGGGAAAGTCAGGCAAAGTCAGGTATTGTTAACGTCCAGATTCTTCATACTTCAGCCGGCCTGATAGTTAATGAGAACGAACCATTGCTTCTAGAGGACTTAAAAGAAAACTTAAGAAAAACCGCCCCGCGAAATTTAAATTACCAGCACAATGATTTAACCAAAAGAACGGTTAACGTCTGTCCCGGTGAGTGTATTAATGCTCATTCTCACTGTCAAGCGATTCATCTTTTGGTTTCAGCCACTTTGAATCTAGTTGAAGGAAAATTGCAGTTGGGCCAATGGCAGAGAATATTTTTAGTGGAACTGGACCGGCCGAGGACCAGGAGAATACAGCTTCTCATCTCGGGAGAATAAGAGAATAATAAAAACAACAATAAACTTATGGAAAACAATTGGTTAAAGAAAATCCAGGACAGGACTCAGAGGGTGCCGACGGTCAGCGGCCGTTCGGAAAAATCAGCCAAAAATTATTTCGATGATTTGGTTTTTATGCCGGCTCAGCTGACGAAACGGCCGATCGATTATTTCCGGGAGAAAATTTCAAGCAAGACCATTATCGGAAAGAGCAGCCGGAAGCCGATTGAAATCGAGACGCCGATAATCATCGGCGCCATGTCTTTCGGCGCTTTGAGCCGGGAAGCAAAAACAGCGCTGGCTAAAGCTTCGACTCTGGCCGGGACTTTCGAAAATACCGGCGAAGGCGGCGTTTTGCCGGAAGAACGGGAATTTGCGAAACATCTGATAATCCAGTATAGCACCGGGCGTTTCGGCCTGGATGAAGAAATCTTGAAAAAAGCCGATGCGATTGAAATTAAAATCGGCCAGGGAGCCAAGGGCGGGCAGGGCGGATTGCTGCCGGCGGCCAAGGTCACCGAAGAGATTGCTGCGATAAGGAGAGTGGAAAAGAACAAAGACGTGCATTCGCCTCCCTACCATCCGGATATTTCCAGCCCGGCTGATTTAAAAAATAAGGTTGACTGGCTGAAAAAGATAACCGATGGAGCTCCCCTGATCATCAAACTGGCGGCCGGCAACGTCGAGGAAGACCTGGAAATAGCTTTGCAGGCGAATCCCGACATTGTGGCTATTGACGGTCTGGAAGGGGGAACGGGAGCCGCTCCTGAAGTAATGTCGAGCGAAATGGGCCTGCCGGCAATTGCGGCTTTGGCCAGAGCTAGGGCGTTTTTGGATAAAAAAGGAGCCAAACAGGAATTGTGGATAGGCGGCGGATTCAGTTCAGGCAGCGATTTTGCGAAAGCCCTGGCTCTGGGAGCCGATGCAATCTTCGCCGGGACCGCTTTATTGGGGGCTCTGGGATGCAATTATTGCCGGCTTTGCTATTTGGGCAAATGTCCGAAAGGGATTACCACACAGGATCCCAATTTAAGAAAGTTGCTGGATGTTGAAGCCGCTGCCGGCCGAGCCGCCAATTTCATCAGGAACTGTACGGAAGAAATAAAAATGCTGGCCGGGGCCTGCGCTGAAAACGATGTCCACAACTTGAACAAAAATCTTTTAAGGTCGCTGACTTCGGAGACTGCCAAGATAGCCAATGTGAAATTCATTGCGGAACGATAAACCAAATAATATAAATATATATATGTATAAAATAAATAAAGAAAAATGCGTGGGTTGTGGTCTTTGCACGATTGAGTGCCCGGGTGGAACGGAAATGAAAGAAGACGGCAAGGCCGAAGTAGTCGACCAAGAAAAATTGAAAAAATGCGAAGCCGAGAAAATTTGTCCTTACGGCGCCATAGTAAAAGAAAAATAGATTTTCATGGCCATGCAGTTGTCTGACGAAAATTTTGATGAAGTCGTTGTAAAAAATGAAAAACCAGTAGTGGTTGATTTTTTTGCGGATTGGTGTGCGCCCTGCCAGGTTCTGGGTCCGCTTTTAGAAAAATTGGCTGAAGACTTTTCGGGAAAATTTATTTTAGCCAAAGCCAACCTCGACAAAGTTCCAGAGCTCGCTCAAAAATTTGGCATAGATCGCATACCCGCCGTCGTCTTTTTTAAAAACGGAAAACCGGCCGGCGGTTTCATCGGTTTACTTCCCGAAGCGAATATCAAAAAATGGCTGGAAGAAAATTTATGATTCAGGAACTAAAACAATATGCCAGCCAGCACGGGTTTCGGTTAAATCCCGACGAATCAGTTGTCCAGAGAATTATTAAAGGACTGATGGTCAATCAACAGAAGTATGGCCAACGTTATTGTCCTTGTCGGCGAATAACCGGGGATCAGAAAGAAGACGCAAAAAATATTTGTCCTTGTATTTATCATTTGACAGAAATTAAAGAGAGTGGCCATTGTTTTTGCGGTCTTTTTGTTAAATAAGCCCTGTGGATAACTCTGTTTTTTAGGCGGGCTTGACCGCAAGTTGACCCAACCTTTAAATTCGCGATAAAATACAATAATACCTCCACGAAACTACGAAAACACTAAAATTGAATCTTGTTTCTTTCGTAGCTTCGTCTTTTTTTCCGCCGATTCTTAATATCTATGGAAAACAAAATCATTAAAGTTGAAAAAAGGGACGGGACGATTGCTGATTTTGATGAAAAAAGAATTGTTGACGCTTTGTCTAAGGCCTTAACCGCCGCCAATCAAGGCGACGGGATTAAATCAAAAAAAATTTCCCAGAAAGTTGTTCAACTTCTGAATCGGCGTTTTAAAAAAGACGAAATTCCCAACGTTGAACAAATCCAGGACATTGTCGAAGAAGTTTTAATTTTGAATGGTTTGGTTGAAACAGCTAAAGCTTACATTCTTTACCGGGAGCAAAGAAGAAGAATCAGGGAAGCTGTTACGGTTTCGGAAGAGGCGGTCGAAAGAATGGATCAATATCTGGGTAAGCTAGATTGGGAGGTACAGGAAAATGCCAACATGGCTTTTTCTTTGCAAGGATTAAATCATTACGGTGTTTCTTACATTGTTAAAAAATATTGGCTAAGCAAAATTTATCCCAAAGAAATCAGGGAAGCTAACGAATCGGGAGATTTTCATTTGCACAATTTAGATACTTTAGGTCCTTACTGCGCAGGTTGGGACCTTTATGATTTATTATTGAAAGGTTTTGGCGGCGTCATCGGTAAAGTGGAAACCAAACCGGCCAAGCACTTGAGAGCTGTCCTGGGGCAAATGGTAAACTTTCTTTATACCCTTCAGGGTGAAGTGGCCGGAGCCGTAGCCTTTTCTAATTTCGACACTTTGTTGGCCCCCTTCATCAGATACGACAATTTAGATTATCGGCAAGTTAAACAAGCCATGCAGGAATTCTTGTTCAATATGGCGGTTCCCACCCGGGTCGGTTTTCAGTGTCCGTTTTCTAATATCACTCTGGACTTGGAACCGTCGCCGATTTTTGCTAAGCAGCCGGTAATTATTGGGGGAAGCCCGCAAAACGAAACCTACGGTGAATTCCAGGAAGAAATGAAGATACTGGACAAAGCCCTTTATGAAGTGATGCTGGAGGGTGATAAATCCGGCCGGCCTTTTCATTTTCCGATTCCCACCATCAATATTACCAAAGATTTTCCCTGGGAAGATCCGGCTTACGACTTAATTTTTGAAGCTTCAGCCAAATATGGCACGAATTACTTTGCTAACTATATCAATTCCGACATGAAGCCGGAAGACGTAAGGAGTATGTGTTGCCGCTTAAGATTAGAGCTGGATTCCTTATATAATCGCGGCGGGGGAGGATTGTTCGGCGCCGGGAGCAAAACTGGTTCCATAGGGGTCGTAACCATCAATATGCCAAGGATCGGTTATTTGTCTAAAACTAAAAAAGAATTTTTTGAAAGATTGAAAAAAATGATGGATTTAGCCAAAGAATCATTGGAAATTAAAAGAAAAGTAATTGAAAATTTCATTGAAAAAGGTTTATATCCTTACTCCCGTTTTTATCTGCAGGATATCAAAAAAGCGCGAGGCGCTTATTACGCAAACCATTTCGCCACTATCGGGCTATCCGGTTTGAATGAAGCACTTCTTAATTTTCTCGGCGACAGCATCGCCTCTAAAAGAGGCCGGATTTTCGCCTTGGAGATTTTGGATTTTATGAGAAAGGTATTGGTTAAATACCAAACGGATACAGGCAATATTTATAACTTAGAAGCGACACCGGCCGAATCAACCGCTTATAGGTTAGCTCTGCAAGACAGAGAAAAATATCCTGATATTATTGCGGCCGGAACCAAGAAGGTGCCCTATTACACCAATTCCAGTCAATTGCCGGTTAATTATACCAGCGATATTTTCGAAGCCTTAAAATTACAAGATGAAATCCAATGCAAATACAATGGCGGTACCGTGTTGCACCTTTTCTTGGGCGAGAAAATTTCCGATATCCAAACAGTCAAAGTAGCCCTTAAAAAAATATTCAGTAATTTTCATTTGCCTTATATCACTTTTACCCCCACTTTTTCCATCTGTCCGGTTCACGGCTATATTGCCGGTGAACATTTTAGTTGCCCTCAGTGTACTATTCCGCAAACTTGCGAGGTCTATTCCCGCGTCGTCGGTTATTTAAGACCGGTGCAACAATGGAATGAAGGCAAGCAAGAAGAATATAAACAACGAAAAGAATTCAAAATCAAAAAAGCCGAATTAGCTGAAGTTTCCTCATGATCGAGATAGGAGGAATCCAAAAAACAACTCTCATCGATTATCCGGGCAAAATAGCTTGTACCGTTTTTTTGATCAGCTGTAATTTTCGCTGTCCTTTTTGTTATTCGGCCGAAATAGTTCTGCCGGAAAAAATAAAGTTACAACCCAGAACATCCCTTAAAGATTTTTTTTCTTTTCTCGGAGAAAGAAAAGGGCTTTTGGACGGGGTCGTAATTTGCGGGGGAGAACCCACCTTGCAGAAAGAATTGCCGGCGCTTATTAAAAAAATAAAAAAGTTAGGTTTTGCGGTGAAATTAGATACCAACGGTTCAAATCCTTTAATGCTTAAAAAACTGATCAAGGGAAAATTGCTGGATTATGTAGCTATGGACATCAAAGCGCCCCTGGACGCTTATGATAAGGCGACGGGAGTGAAGATTGATCTTAAAAAGATCAAACAAAGCATTGATGTTATCAAGAAATCAGGCCTGGATTACGAGTTTAGGACCACCGTGGTGCCGACCATTCATACCAAAGAAGATATTATTCAATTAGCCAAAGATATTTCGCCGGCTAAAAAATTTTATTTGCAAAGTTTTCGTCCGGAAAAAACGATAAATCCTAAGTTTGAGAAAATAAAACCGTATCCCAGTGAGTTTTTAGTCGAAATCAAAAGGATTGTTTCTCCTTTTTTTGATATTTGCGAGATAAGAGGGTGATTGATGAAGTTCGCCACTCAAAGAAACTTCGTTTCTTTTCGATCTGCGCTTTTGTTTACAAAAGCTCAGCTATTGACTAAAATTTGTGCTTAAATTAAGCTGAATTAAGCTGTGTAAAACCACACTTTAAGCCAAAAGGTCGGATTTAATTATCTTTTATATTAAACTATAAATTATGACAGAAGGATATTGCGTTAAATGCAAAGCAAAAAGAGAAATCACAGGTGCCAAGGAAGTACCGATGAAAGGCAAAGGCGGAGTCAAAAGAAGAGCCATGACTGGTACTTGTCCCAAATGCGGCACCAAGATGTTTAGAATTCTCGGAAAGGCAGCGGCCTAGGATATAGGGATTTCCGGAAATCTTTAACCCCCCACCAATTTTGGTGGGGGGTTGGTTTTTGCTAAGATAGGTTAATGATCTTGCGAAATAAAAAAATTGTTTTAACTTTTTTTGCTATCTTATTTATAGCCAATATTTCGGCGTGGTTAATAGTTTCTGATTTATCTCGGGTAAAATTTTTAGAAGTTTCTTTTTTCAGTGTGGGACAGGGCGAGGCGGCTTTTATTGAAACTCCGGGGCAGCAGCAAATTTTAATTGATGGCGGTCCCAGCTCAGCCGTTTTGGAAAAGTTGGGCCGGGAGATGCCTTTTTGGGACAGAACAATTGATTTGATGATTTTAACTCATCCGGAACAGGACCACTTGTCGGGACTGCTTGAAGTTTTGAAAAAATATAAAGTGGAAAATATCTTATGGACAGGAGCTTTAAGAGATACAGCCGAATTTAAGGAATGGCAAAAATTAATTCAAACTGAGAGAGCCAATATTTTTATTGCCAAGGCCGGCCAAAAAATAAAAATGGCCAAATCGGATATTGATATTTTGTTTCCATTTGAAAGCCAAGAGGGGAAATTTTTAAAAGACAGCAACGACAGCTCAATAGTCAGCCAGCTTGTTTCTGTCGGCATTAAGTTTTTATTTACCGGCGACATTTCCAAAACAGTTGAGAAAGAAATCTTGGGAAATGATGTCAGTCTTGGTTCAGATATTTTAAAAATCAGCCATCATGGCAGTAAAAATTCCAGCGAGGAAAACTTTATTAAAATGGTTTTACCTAAAATCGCCGTAATTTCAGCAGGTATTAACAATCAATACGGCCATCCGGCAGCCGAAACCTTGGAAACCTTAGAAAAATATGGTATAGATATTTTGAGAACAGATTTAAATGGTGATATCAAGATAATCACTAACGGCAAAAAATATGTTATTTCCTTTAACCAAAACTAAAACCGGTGCCAATTTAAAATTCGATCTAAATAACCCCAAAGAAAGGGAAAGATATTTTCAGTTGAAGGCAGGTAATGAGATTAAAAAATTAAGGCAATATCTGAAAGAGGGGAATACCTTTGTGGTTTACCTTTTGGGCAAAAAAAATTCAGGCAAAGGCACTTATTCAAAAATGTTCGCCGAAATTGTGGATCCTGCCAGAATTGAGCACTTTTCCATCGGCGACATGATCAGGGGAATTGATAAAGAATTACAGGACAAACAAAAAAGAAAAGAACTAATTGATTTTTTGGAAAAAAATTATCGCGGTTGGCTGTCGGTTAAAGAAATAATTTCTAATCTGGACAAGAGAAGCACCAAGACCCTGTTGCCGACAGAATTAATTTTGGTCTTGGTTAAAAGAGAAATTCAAAAAAGAAGCAAAAAGACTATTTTTATTGACGGCTTCCCGCGTGGTTTGGATCAAATCAACTTTACTTTATTTTTCCGCGACTTAATCGGCTATCGGGACGACCCCGACATTTTTGTTCTGATTGATGTGCCGGAAAAGGTGATTGACGAAAGAATTAAATATAGGGTCGTTTGCCCTCTTTGCCAAACTTCAAGAAATCTGAAATTACTGCCGACTTCCAAAATCGGCTACGATAAAGTTAAAAAAGAATTTTATTTATTATGCGACAATCCTAAATGCAAGCCTACCAGAATGGGCAGAAAAGAGGGGGATCAAAAGGGGATAGCTCCCATCAAAGAAAGATTGAAAAAAGACCAGAAGCTTTTGGAAGAGGCAAATATGCTCTATGGCATTCCCAAAGTTCTTTTGAGAAATTCAGTTCCCCAAAGCAAAGCCAAAGAGTATCTGGACGATTATGAAATAACTCCCGAATATTATTATGAGTTGGGTAAAGTTGATAAAAAGATAGTTGTTAAAGAAAGACCGTGGGTTGTTTCAGACGACAATAATAAGCCCTCTTACAGCCTCATGCCGCCACCCGTGGTCGTTTCTCTTATCAGACAGATAGTTAAGGTTCTCGGACTTTAATAAATCCTCGGGCATTTTATCGAGGATGACACGCAGTTGGCTCTAAATTAAGACAAACCAATCTTCGCCACTGCTATTTCTCGCCCTGCCTCACTTTCTTTAGAAGAAAAATCGTAAGTTATTAGCGGGCAGGGCTCCGAAGTGTCATCCTCGATAAAATGCCCTCGATTTAATCGGTTTCTCTTCTCGCAGCCTCATGCCGCCACCCGTGGTCGTTTCTCTTATCAGGCAGATAGTAAAAGTATTAGGCCTTTAGCTTGACAAGTATTTTTCCAAAAAGCTACAATAAAAGTAGTTCCGTCCTTTCTGGTCAGAAATCTGGTACAAACTTTCTTAAAGGGAATCCGAAATGATTCTCACTCCGTGGAGCGAGACTGAGGTTCCCACTTGGATTTTTTGCCGATATTTCTCCTAGAGAAGAACGGAACAACTAAAAAACCGCCCTGAGTTCATCGAAGGGCGATTTTTTAGTAGAAAAGGAAAAGCTTATCGGGCTGCTGGGAATTGAACCCAGGTCGCATCCACCCCAAGGATGTATACTGCCGCTGTACTACAGCCCGAGAAAGTGGATTGAACTATTTCGTTTTAGATTCGGCTTTGATGCATTTGGCGCAAGCTAAAACCCTTTCGCCCGAAATTAATCTTGTCCATTGCAAATTGGGATATTTTCTTCTTTTGGTCGTCGGGTTATATTTACCGCGGAGTTTTTTTAAAACCCCGACCATCATCGATGTTTTACCGCAAATTGAGCATTGCCGCATGTTTTTATTTTTTATTTGAAGATTATCTGTTATCATATATTGTTTTTTAAAATTTAGCAAGATGCTATAATAAAAAATTACGTTATGTTAACTGTTTTCACTTTAATTGTTTTATTCTTTTCCGTGGTGATTCATGAAATCGCTCATGGCAGCGTGGCTTTGGCCTTGGGAGACAATACGGCCAAAGCCATGGGCCGATTAACCCTGAATCCTTTAAAACATATCGATCTTTTCGGAACGATTATTTTACCTTTGATATTAATTTTGACCTATTCGGTTGCCGGTACGACGGGACCCATTGTCGGCTGGGCGAAACCCGTGCCTGTCAATCCTTTTAACTTTCGCGATAAAAAATGGGGGGCGTTAAAAGTTGCCATATCAGGTCCGGCAACAAACTTTTTAATTGCCTTGATTTTCAGCTTAATTATTCGATTTTTTCATTTGCCGAATACTCTTTCAGTTTTATTCAGCCTGATTGCTTTCTATAATTTTGCTTGGGCGATTTTCAATTTAGTTCCTTTGCCGCCGCTGGACGGCTCCTGGATTTTATTTTCCATTTTGCCGGTAAGATTTTACGGCTTTAAAAATTTTTTGCAACGCTACGGTTTTTATTTTTTAATCTTTTTTTGTTTTTTTGGTTTGAACTTTATTTTTCTTTTGGCCAATTTTTTGTTTTATTCCATCAGCGGCCGTCCTTTTTAATTGACACTCTAAAAATTATTTGTTAAAGTATGGTCTATGCCGACGATACATCAACTTATAAAATATGGCAGAAAAAAAATAGCCAAAAGGAATAAAACCCCGGCCTTAGCTTTTGGTTTTAATGTCATCAAGAACAGGCCAAAAAAATATTTTTCTCCCTTTAAAAGAGGCGTTTGTTTAAAAGTGTTTACCACAACTCCCAAAAAACCGAACTCGGCCTTGCGAAAAGTAGCCAGGGTCAGATTGACTAATGGTATGGAAGTGACCGCTTATATTCCGGGCGAAGGCCATAGCTTGCAAGAGCACTCAGTGGTGATAATCAGGGGCGGCAGAGTTAAAGATTTGCCCGGCGTCAGGTACCACATTGTCAGAGGGATTTTGGATACGACCGGAGTGGAAAATCGCAAGAAAGAAAGATCGAAATACGGCGTTAAAAAACAGAAGAAATCTTAAAGTTTATGTCCAGACGGAAAAAAAGAGAAAAAAGAACAATTTTACCCGATCCCGTTTATAATAACGTGGTCGTTTCTCGTTTCGTCAATCAGGTCATGAAAGAGGGCAAAAAAACCATTGCCCGTAAAATTGTTTACGGTGCTTTTGATATTATTAAAGAAAAAACCAAAAAAGAACCTTTGGAAGTTTTTGAGTTAGCCGTTCAAAACGTTTCTCCCTTAATGGAAATAAAACCGAAAAGAATCGGTGGGGCTACTTATCAGGTACCGCGCGAGGTGGCCGGAGAAAGAAGGATGGCTTTAGCTATCCGCTGGATACTTTTGGCGGCGAGAAATAAAAAAGGCAAATCGATGGCAGAAAAATTGGCAGAAGAACTGATTTTAGCTTCAAAAAATGAAGGTTCAGCCATAAAAAAGAGAGAAGACGTCCACCGGATGGCTGAAGCTAACCGCGCCTTTGCCCACTTTGCGTGGTAAATTTAAAAATGTATAAAGAAGAAGAAAGAAATATGGAAAGGCAGTTAATGTCAGAGGAGAAAAAAGAGGGTTTTAATTGCTGTAATTGCGGTCAGTGGGTTCCCTTTTCAGAACTTATGGGCACGGCCCATCGTAATCATTGTCCTTTCTGTTTGTGGTCAAAACACCTTGATTCAAGGAAATCCGGGGACAGGAAATCCGAATGCCAGGCAAGGATGAAGCCTCTTGGATTAACGTTTAAGCACGAAGGAACAGACAGATATGGTAAACCCCGGCCAGGAGAGCTAATGTTGATTCACAAATGCACGGCTTGCGGAAGAATTTCCATAAACAGAATTGCGGCCGATGATGATCCGAAAGCTATCTTGAAGGTGTTTGAAAGGTCCCTAAAGCTGGATTCCAGGGAAAGGAATCAATTAAAGCGGGACGATATCGAAATCATCCCGGAAGAAGGTCGGAAGGAAATTCTTACCCAACTTTTCGGCAAAGGTTCTCGGTAAAGATTCCAAAAGAATCTGGCCCGCTTGCCTCATAGTCGCTTATTTTTTTTTTAAATTTTTTTAA
>JAVHRH010000026.1:0-3630 GCA_036171555.1 Parcubacteria group bacterium
TTTGAAATCTTCAATGTCGTGGTTTCTGATTGAGGAGACAACGCCGGCGGTAAACTTTTCGGCCGGGATATATTTTACTTTTTTAGCCGGCATATTCTTGATAACTTCATTGCCAATGGATTGCAAAAGATGAGTTTTGCCGACGCCAACGCCGCCATAAATAAAAAGAGGATTATAAACAAAGCCCGGCTTTTTGGCCACGGCCACAGCTGCGGCATGAGCTAGCTCGTTAAAAGGTCCGACAACAAAGTTTTCAAAAGTATATTTAGGATTTAGGTTGGTCTCCTTGTCAATTTTTAATTCTTCAAACTCTAATTGGCCGGCATCAACAATCTGGGCCGCGGTTCTTTTAAAAACTTTTAAGTCTGATTTCCCAATAATATATCTTACTTCCTTAATTTCCCGGTCCAAACTAAATAAGGTTTTCAAAATTGCCTTGCCATATTTATTTTCTAACCACTCCCGAGTGAAAGCATTGGGAGAAGAAATTAAAACCTGGCCATCTTTATAAGAAGATATGCCAGTGTCTTTAAACCAGGTGGCGAAATTGGCCTGGGAGATATTCAGTTGGATTTGGGCAAGAACCGCTTGCCAGAGTTCTTCCTTTAGCATCGAATTTTTACGAAGTAAAAATTATGATGGAAAAGAGAGCCAAGCTCTCTTTGACCGATAACTTAATCGACTACGACCACAGAGTAATTATAGTATACAATCAAAACGAGTGTAAAATCAAGAACAAAACAAAATTTTTGTTAATATCTTGTGGAAAGAAGGTGGATTAACTGTACTGATGATTACCGATTGACTTTTAGGGTTTAATTTTCTACAATAAAAAACATGTCAACCACTTATCATAAAAAAACTAAAAAAAGGATGAGAACCCACGGATTTTTAGTCAGAAGCCGGACTAAAAATGGCAGACAGGTCATATCTCGTCGAAGAAACAAAGGCAGAAAACAGCTGACAGTTAAATGAGTTTAGAATGCTAGCTAAAACTTATCGAATTAAAAACAAGAAAGATATCGATAATGTTTTTAAAAATGGTCAAGGGTTTAAGGAAAGCTGCTTAGTCGTTAAATCGGTTAAAAATAATCTTGATAAAATCCGTTTCGCTTTTATTGTTTCCAAGAAAGTTTCTCCTAAAGCTGTTTTAAGGAACAAAATCAGGCGGCAGTTAAGCGAGTTGTCTTGGTCAAGAATAAAAAAGATAAAGACAGGATACGATATCATTTTGATAGCCAGTCCGGGTTTGGAAACAAAAACTTTTCAGGAGATGGAAGAAACTGTTAATAAAATCTTTTTGAAAGCAAAACTATCAAATTAATACTTACTCGATGCAAATTTTTACTCAATACTTTAATCTTTTATTGCATAAACCTCTTTTCAACGCTCTGATTTTGCTTTATTTGTATTTGCCTTGGCACGATTTTGGTTTGGCGATTATTTTTTTGACAATTCTTATCAGGATTTTGCTTTATCCTTTAATGAAGAAGTCCATCAGATCGCAAAAAATGCTGACGGATTTGCAGCCTAAAATTCAAAAGATTCAGCAAGATTTCAAGAACGACAAACAAAGGCAAACCAAAGAGATGATGGCTCTTTACCAAAAAGAAAAAATAAATCCTTTCGGCAACATCCTGCCTCTCCTAATTCAGTTTCCTATTTTAGTGGCGCTTTACCGCATCTTCTGGAATTGGCAAGGGATACCCGAACTTTTAAACACGCATCTGTATGGCTTCGTGCCGCATCCAGGCTTAATCAACCCGATGTTCTTGGGAATAGTCAACCTTTCAACGCCGAATGTAATTTTGGCGTTATTGGCCGGTATCGTTCAGTTTTTCCAATCGAAAATGTTTAATCCGTCTTTGGCCAAAAATACAAGCAATCCGCCAGGGCAGATGTCCAAAGTTTCGGGCATGATGCAAAAACAAATGCTTTATTTCTTTCCAATTTTCACCGTTCTGATTTTGTGGGGATTGCCGTCAGCCGTCGGTCTCTATTGGATAACGACCGGATTATTTTCCATTTGGCAGCAACGCTTAATTTTCAAAGAAATCAAAAATGCTCAGCCAAGCTAGTTTAGAAACAATTAAAAAAACGGTTAAAGAATTCTTTGACAAAACCACTTTTGAAGTGGAGCTTTATTTTTTGCCGGAAAGAGAAGGCACTTTGCCGATTAATTTGAACACCTTAGAACCGCAGATATTGATTGGAGAAAATGGTCAAACTTTAAACGAAATTCAGTATCTTTTGAAGCTGATCTTGCGAAAAAAGATTCAGGAGCCGTTTTTTATTGATTTGGATATCAACAGCTACAAAAAGAAAAAAAGCGATTATCTGAAAGAAATCGCGAGATCGGCCGCCGATGAGGTATCTTTAATGCGGCAGGAGAAGATTCTACCGCCGATGTCGGCTTACGAAAGAAGAGTTATCCATCTGGAGTTGGCCAATCGTTCAGACGTAATGACGGAGAGCTTAGGTGAAGAACCGGAAAGAAGAATAGTGGTTAAACCCAAAACTTAAAGATTGAGCATGGGACTGTTTAGTATCAAAATATCAGGGTTGATTAATCGGAGTAAAAGAACAGAACCTAAAAGCAGTAAAATTCCCAGTAAGGCCGAACTGATTGCATCTCTACCGTCCTTTTGGGCGGTTGGATTGCCGGCCGATGTCAGATAACGAATGCCGCCATAAATCAGCATGGCAAAAGCGAGAAGGCCGGAGATGGAGATAGAAAGATAAAAAATATATTTTACCAAGTCAACCAGGGTAGTAGAATCCGTTATCGCCAGATTGCCTATTCCGGGCAGGTTGAGAGATGGCCATTGCACTTCCGTAGCTTTAACAGGAAGAGTATTAAAAAATAATAAAGAAAAAAACAGAATTGAAAAAAGGATAAACAGTCCTTTTTTTGTTTTAATTTTAAGAAAACTTATCATTTATTAGCAAGTTTTTAATTTATTAAAAACACAGATGGAAAAGAAGATTTATCTTCTTTGACTATTATATAATAATTTTTATTTATTGTCCTTCTTCTAAATCAAAGCTCCGTAAGTCAGAGACAAACTCCCATATTACCATTGATGTCCATCCTAAGATAACTCCTATGACAGGTGCAACAAAACCAAGCGCCCCGGCTATTCCAACCCTTAAAACAGCTCTACCCAACAAGCTGGCGCCTTCCTTCGCCGCTACTTGGGCTCCTTCTCTGGCCGCCACTTCCGTTCCCTCTCTCGCCGCGACTTCGGCTCCCTCCCGTGCCGTTACCTCGGCTCCTTCTTTTGCCGCAGTTTCACCTCCTTCAATCGGTGCAATTTGAGATCCTTTTTGTTTTCCTCTTTCGCTTTGTGCACTTCTCTTGCCGCCTGAACGGATTATAACCCATAGTCCGATAGTAAGACATCCGATGATATTAATTATGATCCAGAAGGGAGCGAAAAGTATGGCCAGAATGTCTAAAACCACAGAAATCAAAAACATTACCGGGAAGATAGTCACGGCTTCCAGCACGCCTTTGGGTGATAAACCAATCATCGAAATTTTTATTTATAAAAAATGAAGATGGAGATGAAAATTTATTTTCATCGACTATTATTTATTCTGATTCTTTTTTCGCCTCCCTGATTTTAT
>JAVHRH010000027.1:0-3467 GCA_036171555.1 Parcubacteria group bacterium
GATTTCCGGCTTTAATTCGCCGGTTTCAGGCAGTAAGTTCTTGCCAAAAATTTTAATTTTAGGATTGGCTATTTTGGCCAAGAAAAAAGCTATTGTTTCTAAATATCCCTCCAGCTCCTCCACTATTAAAACTTTATCCAGTCCCTTCATAAAATTTTTAAATTTCTCTTTCGGTAAAGGATAGAAGAAACCGAGTTTTAAAACCGGCACATCTAATTTCAGTTCTTTCAACGCTTCCATCACATATAAATAAGAAACGCCGGACGTAATTATGCCCAATTTCTTATTGATTGAGGTCGGACCTCGATCAATTTTGTTAACAGATGATTTCTCGGAGAATTGACGTATTTTTTCTATCTTTTCTAATAATTCTTTTTTCATCTCCAAAACTCGCGGCGGTAAAGTAACAAATCTTTTAGGATCTTTGACAAACTCTCCTTTTGAATTTTGCTTGCCCGCCGAAGCTTTAGCGAAGGCGGGAATTTTACCTAACGTTACCGGCATTTTTTGATGCGCTACTCTGGTCGTTGTCCGGATGATGACCGGAATTTTAAATTTCTCTGAAATCTGAAAACCCAATTTAACGAAATCTTTGCACTCTTGGGGGTCGCTGGGTTCTAAAACCGGAATATGGCTGGCTTCGGCCACAAAGCGGGAGTTTTCTTCTGATTGAGCCGAACTGTGGCAGGAAGGATCATCAGCCACGATAATTACTGTCGGTCCCTTGGTACCGGTGTAACCAAAAGGCAGAAGAGCATCTAGGGCAACATTTAAACCAAAATTTTTCATAGCGACCAATGTTTTTAAACCGGAAAAACTGGCTCCGATGCCGGCCTCTAGGGCTACTTTTTCATTAGTAGAAAATTCAAAATAGACTCCGGCTTTGGCAGCTAATTTATAGAAGAGATTGCCGATTTCAGAAGCCGGCGTTCCGGGGTAAGTGGAAACAAAATTAACGCCCGCTTCAAGGGCGCCACGGACTATAGCTTCATTGCCCAGCAAAATTACTTTTTTGCCAGGTTTATTTGATAAAAGTTCATCCATACGCAAGCTTTCGCGAAGCGAAAGCGAAGCTGAAGAAGAAATTTATTTCTTCGACTACTGTTAATTTTACTCAACAGTGACGGATTTAGCAAGATTGCGGGGTTTGTCCACGTCGCAGCCGCGGAGAACGGCCATATGATAAGCAAAAAGTTGTAAAGGAATAACGGCTAAAATAGGAGTCAACATTTCTAAGGTCTTCGGAATATAAATTACATCATCAACCAGTTTCTTGATATCCTCATTTCCTTCAGTAGCTATGGCAATAATCTTGCCATTTCTGGCTCTAATTTCTTGGATGTTGGAAACCATTTTTTCATAAACGCTATCGCTCGGAACAATAACCACGCTGGGGAAATTTTCATCAATCAAAGCAATCGGGCCATGCTTCATTTCTCCGGCGCCGTAACCTTCGGCGTGAATATAAGAAATTTCTTTTAATTTCAGGGCTCCTTCCAAGGCAATCGGGTAATTATATTTTCTGCCCAGATAAAGAAAATTATTAAAGTCTTTATACTTTTCCGCCACGGCTTTAATTTGAGAGCTTTGTCCTAAAACTTTTTTCACTAACTCCGGAATGGCCGCCAGCTCTTTGACGATTCTTTGACCCATAACTAAAGACAGCTGACGCTGCCGGCCTAATAATAAAGTTAACAAAACTAAAATAGTCATTTGAGAAGTCAGGGCTTTGGTTGAAGCAACTCCAATTTCGGGGCCGGCGTGATTATAAATACCCGCCTCGGTTTCTCTGGTGATGGTGGAACCCACCGTATTAACAATGCCTAAAGTCATCACTCCTTTTTCTTTCGCTTCTTTGATGGCGCCCAAAGTATCAGCTGTTTCGCCTGACTGAGATATGGCTAAAACCGCGGTTTTTTTATTTAAGACAGGCTTTCGATAACGAAATTCTGAAGCTAAATCCACTTCCGTAGGAATCCCCGCGTATTCTTCCAGCATATATTCACCGACTAACCCGGCGTAATAAGCCGTGCCGCAGGCCACAATATTGATTCTTTCAATATCTCTCAATTTATTTTCAACCGATTTAAAACCGCCCAATTTAGCTTTGCCTTCCGGCAAAATCAAACGGCCTCGCAAAGAATTTTGAATGCTCTCGGGCTGCTCCATTATTTCTTTCAACATAAAATGAGCATATCCCCCTTTTTGCGCATCTTCCAGCTGCCAGTCAATTTCTTCCGGTTTTTTCTCTTTCAAAATAAAGAATTTTTCCGGAGTAATAGTAACTATTTCCCCGTCGTCCAAAAAAATAACTTTATTGGTATGAGCAATGACAGCCGAAGGGTCGGAAGCAATAATATATTCTTCATTGCCCAATCCTAAGAGCAAAGGACTGCCAAAACGAGCCGCCACAATCTTTTTGGGATCATCTTTTGAAATAACCGCTATCCCATAAGTTCCCTTAATCAGATTGACTGCTTTTCTGACTGCTTCCTCTAAATTGCCGCTGAAAAATTTTTCAATCAAATGAGCGATAACTTCCGTATCGGTTTGGGAAATAAACTTGTGGCCCTCTTTTGTCAGCTCTTCTTTTAATTCTTGATAGTTTTCAACGATACCGTTGTGAACCAAATAGATATTATTTTTGCAATCGCAATGCGGATGGGCATTGGATTCGGTGACTCCGCCGTGCGTTGCCCAGCGGGTATGCAAAATAACGGGATTAGAAAAGTTAGGGTTGTTATTCATTTTTTCCTCCAGCTTAGAAATCCGACCGACTGCTTTCTGGCAAAAAATATTATTTTGTACTCCGTCCCAAACGGCAAAACCGGCTGAATCATAGCCGCGATATTCCAATCTCTTTAAAGCTTCTATCCCTAATCTTAAAGAGTTAGAGCCACCGTTTTTTGAGATATAACCAACAATGCCACACATATTATATGACCAGATTAATGAGTTTATTGGGAACGAAAATGACTTTTTTGATTTCTTTGCCTTGTAGCCACTTTCTAACACTTTCCTGGGAAATTGCAAGGGCTTTAGCTTCATTTTCCAAAAGACCAGCCTTAGCTTTAATTTTGGCTCTGATTTTGCTGTTGACCTGAATAACCAAAGTTATCACTTCATCTTTAATCAGTTTTTCATCATATTCCGGCCATTTTTGACTATGAACGCTTTCTTTGTTTCCCAAGCGATGCCAAAGCTCTTCAGCAATATAAGGTGCGAAAGGTGCTAAAAGAGTAATAAGTAATTGGTAATTAGCAATTGGTACTTTTTCTTCTTTAGCCATTTCGTTGGTAAAAATCATCAAAGTAGCTAAGGCTGTATTATATTGGAGATTATCCAAGTCTTCACTAACTTTTTTTATCGCCTTATTTGTTATAGCGTCGAGATTTTTACTTTCAATTTTAGCTTGTACTTTCTCCCGCAATGCCCGGACTTTTTCTAGAAATCGGACAATACCGATA
>JAVHRH010000028.1:0-15687 GCA_036171555.1 Parcubacteria group bacterium
GTTTCCGAAATTTTTCCGCCTAAAAACCGAATTTTATCCTTGGCTATTTCCCGTGTCATTGAATCCAAGGCTCCGGTTAAAACAAATGTCTTTTCTCTCAGGATTCCTGCTCTGAGCCGCGTCGAAGGGTTGCTTTTTTCTATCTCTACGCCGGCTATCAACAGCTCTTCTATCAGCTTTTGATTTTTTCTTTCCTGAAACCAATTATAAATACTTTCGGCGATTTTATTTCCAATATTAGGAATCAAGTTTATTTCTTCTTTTGAAGCTTTCTTCAGCTTATCAATACTGCCAAAATGATCGGCTAAATCAACCGCTGTTTCTTCTCCCGCGTGACGAATACCGAGAGCAAAAATAAACTTGGCTAAGGTAATTTTTTTACTGTTTTGAATGGCTTTTATCAAGTTTTGAGCTGATTTTTCGCCGAATCGGAAAAGGGGCAGCAAATCGCCTTCTTCCAGTTGAAAAATGTCTGAGGCAGTGGAAACAAGATTATTGTTCACTAATTGGTCAACAATCTTAGGCCCCAAGCCTTTAATGTCAAATGCCTTTCTTGAAGTAAAATAATACAGATTTTCTCTCTTTTTAGCCGGACATTTAGGGTTAAGACAACGCCAAATCGCCTCTCCTTCAGGTTTAATCAACGACGCCTCGCAAACCGGGCACTTCCTGGGGAAACGAAAACTTTCCTCTTTTCCGGTGCGCAATTCGGTTATAACCTTAGCTACGGCCGGGATAACATCACCCGCCCGTTCTACAATAATAGTATCTCCAATCCTGACGCCTAATCTCCTGATTTCCTCTTCATTATGAAGCGTGGCCCGAGTAATCGTAACTCCGCCGACCACAGTCGGCCTCAGAATTGCGACCGGAGTTATGGCCCCTGTTCTACCGACTTGCAGTTTAATATCTAAAACTTTAGTTGTCGCTTGCTGGGGTGAGAATTTAAAGGCCCTAATGGCCCGCGGACTTTTGCCGGCTACGCCTAATTTATTAAAAAGCTCATTATTATCGATGCTAATGACTACTCCGTCAATCTGGAAAGGTAAGTTATCTCTTTTTCGGTTAATTTCTCGCCAAAAATTAACCGTATCGGATAAATTCTCGCATATTTCCCCAGGGTCAGTTTTAAAGCCTATAAGCGGTAAAATGGCGTGCTCCTGCGAATGAAAGGCCTGACCCATATCGGTAAGTATATCGTATGCTAGAAATTTAAGGGGCCGGGAAGCAGCCAGCTGAGGATTTAATTGGCGAATTGAACCAGCCGCCAAATTCCGGGGATTAGCGAACGTTTTTTCACCTTTTTTCAATAGGGCTTGATTAAATCGTTCGAAATCACGCTTATCTATATAAACTTCCCCCCGAATTTCAATTTTTCCATTATTAATCAACTTTTTTACGGTTTCTTGAACTTTTTTGTCCGCAATCTCAGTTTTTAAATCTAATTTTAGGGGGATACTTTCAATTGTTTTGAGATTTTGAGTGACGTCTTCGCCATTTTTACCGTCGCCTCGGGTTGAACCAACCGAGAACAAACCATTTTCATAAATTAAACTGATGGCAAAGCCGTCAATTTTGAGTTCGGCAAAGAACTGAAATTTTACTCCCGGTTCCAGTCTTTTCAAATATTCCTCCCAATCTTGCAACTCTTTTTCAGCGAAGATATCTTCAATTGAAAGCATGGGAATATCATGTTTAACTTTTTTGAACTCCGGCAGAGGTGCTCCCCCTACTCTCTGTGTCGGGGAATCAAGAGTTAAAAATTCGGGATTGTTTTTTTCCAATTCATATAGTTCATGCTTTAAAGAATCTAGAGCGGCATCAGTAATTTCCTGCCGATCTTGAACATGATAAAGATAGCGATGATGATTAATCACTTCTTTTAATTTTTCGATTCTCTTTTTCGTTTCGTTTTTTGACATACTATTTACATTATACCTTTTCTTTTCTAAACAAAAAATCCGCCTGACTAGCGGATTTTAGATCAACGATTGAAAGCTTAAAAATCAACTTCGATAGCTCGCCTAGTTTCTTTATAAACACCTATTGAAGTAATGCAATAGTTACTAGCATTACAATCCAAACCAGGCGTTTTAACAACAGTAAAGTATTCTGCTCCATTGTCTAAAAAACAAGGGCTAATTTTAGTGCAGCTTGAAATCGGACCTGAACGCTGCATCAATATTTGTTCAATACCAGTGTCGGCCGCGTAGAAAGCAACCACTGAATAACCGATATCCCGGCTAATTTTAACCTGAGTTAGAAAAATACTGGATAGGCCCAGGGCGATAGACAATAACAAAGTCATAACCATAAAGGAGAAGAAGATAGAAACTCCTTTTTGAGGCGACGGATTAAACATAGGAATGTTATTCATTGACATCAAGGTTACGCTGAGAAACAGTTGTCTGAATCTGCAACTGCGAATTTTCCCGACCGGCTAAATTTAAAACGATGACAACTCTGGGCTGGATGTCATTATTTTGGTTCTCTCCCGTTAGTTTAAAAACGAGTTGATTTATCGCTAAATTGGCTGAAGTTAGGTTTTGAGTCGTCTTGACGCCGGTTTGTAAACTAGTCCTGCTTTCCTGTAAAATCCCGCCCTGCAAAGAAAATTCATAACAAGCATCGTAATTTTGGCTGTAATCAAATTTAATAAATTTTATTTTGCTCGTATCATTGTTGGTGTTTTCATAATTATAGCCGCGTAAAGACAGACAAGAAGCTGACAGGTCTTTTTTAGCCATTCTCAAAGCTCGCGACATATATTCCAAAACGTAAGACGTCTGGCTTAATGATTCTTCAACCGCTAAGTTGCTTCTTTGCGCTTTTAAGCTGGTAGCAAAAAGACCGGCCACAGCCGACAAGATAATACTAAAAATAGTTATTCCAACAATCATTTCCACCAGGGTAAACCCCGCCTTATTTTTTACGTTGTCCATTATTAGTGCCATTTATATAGGTTTTCTTGAACTATAACCTTATGCGTTCCCCCCTTAATGGTAAAAGAAACTTCCACCAAAACATTCAAAACGTTGGGATCTGACTTGGTAATGGTAATTTTTCTTTGAAAGATAGTGTTATTTCCCGTCAAACAATTAAAATAAGTGCCATCATATTTTAAATAGTTATCAATGCCTAAATGACAATTATTGTCGGGGAAACTTGAACTTTGATAATCTAAACGAAAATCTGGATTACCTGAACCTGAAATTCCGTCATCCCAAGCCAAACCGGGATTAGTCCGGACTTCAAGCCAATTGCTGTCTCTGATATTCCTGACAATTTCAATGCCTTCTTGAGCCAGATAAGCTGCGGTCAGCTGGGATGAAGTCACGTTAGTAAACGTCAGGGTATTGCGAATCAAAGAAAAAGCGCCGACGGTACCGGTTGTCAGAATGAAAATGGCCACCATCAACTCAATTAATGTGAAACCTTTGTTCTCCATGTAGCTAGCTTTCGCGAAGCGAAAGCGCAGGTGAGGGCGAAGAGATAAATCTCTTCTTCATCTTCGCTCGGCTTCGCCTCGCTCGATTATTGAACTGAGATTAAGCCGACTTTATTGACTTGAATAATTTTCTGGCTTGTCAGCCCGGCTGTTTTTATCGTTACTGAAACCGAAACGGCATCGGGAAAAAAACTTATCGTCGGATCGGGTGGTGAAAAAATAACGGCTAAAGAATTATCAGCCGCAATCGGAGTTAATGCTTGGAGACTCACCGTATTCTCAAAATTCAGAGTTTCCACCATTTCATTCGCATCATATTGTTTGTTACCGTTCAAGTCGGCAAAAAGAATATATTGGCCTGGCGAATTAAGGTTGAAGTATATTCCGTAACCCCCCGGAATTGTCCCCTGAAAACTTTTAGCCGAAATAGCCATTTCTTCGGCTCGGCCGATATCTTGAGCTAATTTATAACTGGACCGCTGCAGTTTCAATTGGGCATCGCCTGCCCGGTAGTTAACCATCATTAAAACAGAAAACAGGCTGATGAGCGAGATTACCACCAATAATTCCACCAGCGTAAAGGCACGATTGCACTTTGTTTTTTTAATCATTAAGTTTATTTATCTTATCAAAAACAGATTTCCGTACCAATTAATTAATTTTTCTCCCAAAAACAAAGCTAAAAAAACAGCTGCCACTAAGAATGGCCCGAAAGGCACTTCCGATTTCATCGTTTTTTTACGTTGCCAGATTAAAACCAAACCAATGGCAGCTCCGATAAAAAATGCCAGAAACAAAGCGACAAAAATTTTTGGCCAACCCAATAATAGGCCCATTAAAAAAGCTAATTTGATATCACCGATGCCCATCCACTTACCTTTCGAAACTAATACTATCAGTAAGAAAAACAGTGCTGCGCCAATAGCACTCAAAATTAAAAAGTTGAAAGTTGAAAATTGTTTAGAAATTAAAAATTGAAAATTGAAAATTAAAGCCAGGGCAATGGCTGGATAAACAACACTGTCAGGAATAATATAATGCTTTAAGTCATAAACAAAAATTATAATCAGAAAACAAGAGATTAAAACATAGAATACAGAATGTAGAAAGCAAAAGATTAGGAAAAAAATTAAGCCAGTGGCCAATTCCACTAATGGATACTGCCAGCTGATTTTTTGTCGGCAATAACGGCATTTGCCCCGCAAAGAAATAAAACTCGAAATAGGAATCAGATCTTGCCAAGATAAAGTATGTTCACAATGTGGACAAAAAGAACGGCCCTTTAGAAAACTTCTTCTTGTCTCCAATCGATAAATAACACAATTCAAAAAAGAACCGATAATAAGACCGAAAATAAGCATGGCTAGATTAAAAAATACCTGCATTATTATATTTTACCTTATTTGGTTCAAACAAAAAAGCGTTCCCTGTAAGAACGCTTTTTCGCTTTGATGGCTGATAAGATTACCAACAAACGCAATCGCCGGTGCCATAAGCCGGAGCTGTGTCACAAACTTCAGACGTACCTTTTTCTGAAGCCGCAAAATATCTGGTTGTTGTGCAAGTACCCTTATTTTCCATGGTGGCATAAATGCAATAATAACTGCCGACGGTACAACCGGTAGCTGGCGTTCCGGCATTCCCTAACCACTTATAAGGGTTAGTGGCTGACTGCGGATCGTTCAAGGCCCCCAGATAAGTACTGATGGCCGGTGTTCCGTTTTGAGCCGAACTAGTGGCATAAACTTCAACGTCGCCATAAAACAATTCTTGGGCTGAAGTAATTTGCCTCATATCAGATTGTCTCTGAGCATCTCTGGCTTTAGACCGGGCATTGCCCATAGAAACCAGAACGATGCTGGACAAAATACCGATAATGGCAATAACCACTAATAGTTCAATCAGGGTAAAGCCTTTCTTTTTTTTATTAGAGAAATACATAAGCAATAAAATGATAAAGTTATTAAATAAACTTCGAGCTTAATCTATTAGGGACAAGCCGATACACTGCCCGGAATACCTGCCATAAACTGAACTCCCTTTTCACTGGCCGCAATGACCTGACCGGTGGAAAGCGTCGCAAAAATACAATAGTCTGATGCTCCAGCTGCGCTAGTAAACCCACAGTAAGCGCCGACCGCCGGTTCTGTACTCGTAGAAGTACAAGGAGTGCCACTTCCGCCACCCGGATCCTGTGGAAGAGGATTCAGATAAGTGCCGATGAGTGTAGTTGTTATCCTGGCTGGCGTAGGAGACGTTCCTCCAGCAATTGCAACATATCCGCCCGTTGTTCCGCAACTGGTATCATCTAAGCACATTTCCATGGCCGTCGAAATTTGCCGGATATCCGATTCGCGTTTCGCATCCCTGGCTTTTTTCCTGGCTCCACCCATGGAAACCAAAACAATGGAGGACAATAAGCCAATAATGGCAATGACCACCAAGAGTTCAATCAGGGTAAACCCCTTCGAGTTCCTCAGGGCAAGCCCTTTTTTAGTGAAAAACTGCATATTCTTTAACTAATTGGGAAGTTAATCTTCGACCTTTGAAAAAAATAAAAATCGTCATCAAATAACAAAATTTATGGGCAAGCAGATGCGGCTGCCGGCAAGGTAGCCATAAAGCTGACTCCTTTCTTGCTGGCAGCCATTATTCGGCCGTCGCTTAATCTGGCGTAAATGCAATATTCTGTACCGACGCCGGTGTTGATTCCGCAATAATTTTGAACGGCTGTCTCATTGGTACTGGTGGCCGCTGCGTTACAAGCCGTGCTTCCGCCTCCCGGATCTTTCGGAAGAGTGGGCAGAAAAGTCCCTAAATTAAGACTGGTTATCAGATTATTAGTTGCGGCTACCGCCGGATAATTGCCGCTGGTATTGCCACAGCTTATGTCATCTAAACACATCTCCATGGCTGTCGAAATTTGCCGGATATCCGATTCGCGTCTCGCATCCCTGGCTTTTTTCAGCTTAGCACATTATGTCAAAGAAAGAACTGTGGAAAAGTCCTGTCAACTATAAACCCATCATTTTATACATCGGCATCATAATGGCCAGCATGATGCCCCCCACGGCTCCTCCTAAAAAAACCATCAACAACGGTTCCATGATTGATAACAGATTATCAATGCCGCGATCAATTTCTTTTTGATAAAAATCAACAATATTGATTAAGGTGGCGTCTAAACTCCCTGTTTTTTCGCCAATTTGCACCATTTGGTTGACTACCGGCGGAAACAAATCAGGCGAACCGGCCAAAACCGAAGAAATGGTTTCCCCTTTTCTCACTTTATCTTGCGCTGTCAAAACTACTGTCTTATAGGCCGAGTTGCCGATAACGTCAGCCACGGTTTCTAATGCTTTGGCAATCGGTAAGCCTCCCGCGACCAAAGTCGAAAGGTTTTCGGCAAAACGCGTCACGTAAATCAGTTTCAGAAGATTGCCCAGTACGGGAGCCCGCAACATTAAACGATCAAGCGTTTTTTTACCCGAAGCGGTTTTAAAATATCTGGCGACGGCAAGAATTACGCCAAGCATGGCTAAAAAAATAAACAGGCCTTTTGTTCTTAAAAAATCAGAACCCGCCAGGACAATCTTGGTAATCAAGGGCAGGGGCTCTTCGCTCTGAGCCAAAACTTGGCTCAGGTTGGGAATAACAAAATAGATCATCAGGATTAAAACAAAAACCATGACCAAGACAACCATAGCCGGATAAATTAAAGCTCCTTTGGCCTTTGAAGCCAAATGGTACTCTCTTTCCAAATGGTCGGCCAAATAGTTAAGTACTTCTGAAAGCTTGCCCGATACTTCACCGGCTTTAACCATTGCCACATAGAAAGCAGAAAAAATTTTAGGATATTGAGAAAGAGTTTTAGAGAAAGCCGTCCCGCCTTCCACATCTTCGGAAAGTTTCCTGATTTTTTCTTTAAAATTAAGGTTCTTGGTTTGGTCGGCAATCACTCTCAACGATTCCATCAAGCTGACTTTTGATTTAAACATGATCGATAACTGGCGGGAAAACATAACCAAGTCTTTTTTTGAGACGTTTTCAAACAAGTTTATTTTGATGGCATAAGCCGGGGGCTTAGCTATCCCTAAAAAAGTAACGTAAAGGCCATGGCGCTGCAAAAGGGAAATGGCCGTTTCTTCGGAAGAAGCTTCCACCTGACCGGTATGAACTTCTCCTTCTTGAGTACGAGCTTGATAGTTAAATCTCATTGTTTAGCTTCCTAGCTTATTAGGTCTTAGCTTTTTAGCTTAGAAATTATTTTATTTAACATTTTCATGACCTCAACAAGCAAATTATCAACTTTTATATAATCTAAACTTTCCATCCGCGGTAATTTTTTAGCTAATTCAATCTGAGTTTCCAGCTCTCCACCCGAGCCATAAGCGTTTAAAAGAAACTGTCTGAATTCTTTCCTATATCCCCGCAATCTTCCTTCAGCTATATTGGAAGGTATCGATATTGCCGATCTTCTAACCTGAGAAACTAAACCATATAATTCTTCTTTGGGAAATTTTTCAGTAAGAGAATAAATTTCAACCACTAATTCCATTGCTTTTTGCCACACTATCAAATCCTTATAAGTATGTATTTCCATAACCTAAATCCTAACGCCTAAAGCCTAAAAAGCTAATTTTTATCTCGATAATATCTTCAGCTCGCCCGGTTCCAACGAATAAGCTAAAGCATTTTCCAGAGAAATTTCTTTTCTTTTGACTAAATCCGCCAGAGCCCGATTCAAAGAAATCATGCCTTGTTCAACCGAAGTTTCAATAACTAAAGGCAACTCATGAATTTTATTTTCTCTAATCAAATTGGCGACGGCCGGAGTTGACATCATTATTTCACAAGCCGGAATCAGTCCTCCTTTAATCCGCGGAATCAATCTTTGAGAAACTACTCCCAAAAGCGAACCTGATAATTGAGCCCTGATCTGGTCCTGTTGGCCGGATGGAAAAGAATCAACGATGCGATGAATCGTTTGCGAGGCGGAGTTGGTATGCAAAGTAGCAAAAACCAAGTGCCCCGTTTCGGCCGCGGTAATGGCAATAGCCATGGTTTCCGGGTCCCGCATTTCACCCACCATAATCACGTCGGGATCTTGCCTAAAAGTTGACCTTAAAGCCTTAGAAAAACTTAAAGTGTCCTGGTAAACTTCTCTTTGGTCAATTATGCTACGGTCGTCTTCAAACAGATATTCAATCGGGTCTTCAATCGTAATGATATGTTCGGCTTTGGTGTGATTGATTTCATCGATTAACGCTGCCAGCGTTGTTGATTTGCCCTGAGAGGAAGGCCCGGTGATTAAAACAAAGCCCTGATTAGCCTTGGTGAATTTATGCAACTCGGGCGGCAGATTTAATTCTTCAATCGTTTTAATTTCTTTTTGAATCAGTCTCAGGGCTATTGAAATTTCTCCTCTTTGAAAAAAAATATTGATTCTAAAACGAGCCTTGTCATGAAAATTGTAAGAAAGGTCGACTTCTTTTTCGACCAAAAATCTTTGGTATTGGTCTTCGGTCATTAAGGTTTTGGCTAATCCCGTCATGTCGGCCGAAGATAATTTTTTTCTTTTTAAAAGCGGCACCAACCTGTCAGATATTCTGACAATCGGCGAATGGTTAAAAGATAAGTGCAAGTCCGACGCTTGTTCTTTAAGGGTGAACTCGAGCAGTTCCTCTAATTGGCTTTGGTAATTATTGTCCATAATTTTATTATATTATTTCTTTTATTACCGAGCTTCGCTATGCGAAGCGAAGGTCGAAAAGAGATTAGATAATCTCTTTGATCTCCGCAACTACTTCGCTCGGAGTATAGTGAGCTTTTATCAGATACTTGGCGGCTCCCAGATTCAGGCCTTTTTCCACTTCTTCTTTCTGACCGAGGTTTGACAGAATAATGACCTTAAGGTCTTTACTGAACGGTTTTTCTTTAATCTGGCGCAAAATTTCCCAACCGTCCAAATTAGGCAAAACTATGTCTAAAAGCACCGCATCCGGCCTTTGCTCTTCGATTTTTGCCAAAACCGCCTCGCCGTTGCTGACAACGACGACTCCAAAACCCGACTCTTTCAATTTAGTACTATAAATATCAATTAAAAATGGATCGTCCTCGACAAGTAAAATAGATTTCATGTTATATTGTTGTAATATTAAATAATTATTTTTCTTCCGCTACTCTTAAAACTTCTTCTATGGTGGTCAGTCCCTGCAATACTTTCAAGATGCCGTCTTGCTTCATGGTAATCATACCTTGTCTTTTAGCTTCTTCCCAGATTTTTACTTCGGAAAGATCTTTTAAAATCAGTTCGGCCAATTCATCGGTCATATTTAAAACTTCGAAAAGGCCGATACGTTCGCTAAAACCGGTGTTATTGCAGCTTTGACAACCTTGCGAAGTAAAAATAGTTAAAGATTTATCCGTCTTAATATTTTCCTTCATTGCCGAGGGCAATGATCCGATTTCTTTCAGAATCATTTCTCTGATCTCTAACTTCGGTTTAATTTCTTTTTTACATTTATCGCATAATTTTCTGACTAATCTTTGGGCCATCGCAATTCTTAAAGTTGGCGGAAGCAAATAGGGTTGGACGCCCATATCAACAAGACGAGGCACAACCCCGACGGCATTGGAAGTATGAAGGGTTGATAAAACAATATGGCCGGTTAAGGTCGCATGGATAACCAAATTGGCTGTTTCTTCGTCTCGGATTTCGCCCACCATGATAATGTTAGGGTCTTGCCTTAAAATATGCCGCAGCCCGGTTGAAAAATCATAACCAATTTCCGGCCTGATTTGCGACTGATTAACGCCTTCAATAAAATATTCAACCGGGTCTTCCAAAGTAATAATATTAACCCCTTCTTTATTCAACTGTTGCAGAATGGCATTTAACGTCGTGGTTTTACCTGAACCTGTAGGTCCGGTCACCAAAATCAAACCATAGGGTTTAATGATATTATCCTGTAAAACCTGTAAATTGTGGCCGATTAACCCTAAGTCTTTAAATGTTTTAAGGCCGGTTTTCGGGTCTAGAACCCTAATGGCCGCTTTTTCACCCAAAGCCGTCGGAAATGTTGAAACTCTGAAATCAATTATTTTGCTGTCAACTTTAGTACTAAATCGGCCGTCTTGCGGCACTCTGGTTTCATCTAATTTTAAATTGGAAAGAATTTTAACTCGGGCGATGACTGCCGGATGGATTCTTAAGGGCAGTAAGATGGAAGCGTGTAAAGCGCCCAAAACTCTAAATCTCACCCTGAGTTTTTCTCGCATCGGCTCAATATGAATATCTGACGCCGCTCCTTCCACGGCCGTCCGCAGAATAACGGAAACAATTTTAGTAATCGGCGCTTCTTCCGCCATCTTCTCAAACTCAGCCGCACTCGTCGGTTTGACTTTTTCTTCTTTTAATTCTTCCTCCAACTCTTCCAAAGCCAGACCCACTTCTTTTTTGGCGGCCCGATACTGTCTTAAAAGGTCTCCAAAGGTGCTGAGCGTAATCAAAAAAACTTTGTAGTTGAAATTGTTTTTCCTGGCCAAAAATTTCAGGGCTTCCTGCGCCTTTAAGTCTTCGGGGTAGACCATACCGATTTCTAAAAAACTTTCCGTTTGATTGATCGGAATCATCTGATAGTATTTAACGGTTTCTTCGGGAATCAATTCCAAAACTTTTAAAGGAACCTGTTCAACCGCCACTTCTTTCAAAGGAATCTTTAAGTTGTCGCTTTTTAAATTAAAGACGACCAGTTCGGGAGCAACGCCCGCCTTCAAAATGACTTGCTCTTCTTTCTGGCCCGATTCCCTGATTTCAAACTCTAAAGCGGTTGCTTTTTCCGGCGCCAACAATCCTTTTTCAACTAGCTGCTTGATTAATGACATGGTAAGTTTTTTATGAAATAAAAATGCAGATGAAAAAGAGAACGAAGTTCTCTTTGACTAATTGTTTGATCAAAGACATTTTAGTAGGGAATAAACGGGTTTTCTCGGCCGACTTTAATTGTCTTTTTTATTTTGCCTTGAGTAGTCGTACTTTCCTGAAAGGGTTGAATCTCCGCAAATGATTCCAATTGTTTCATCTGAGGACTGTCTAAAATTTCGAAATTAATTTTTATTTCTTTTTTCGCCGAGGCCATCGGGCTCGTCGGGGTGAAGACTGCGGTTCCTTTCCTGAAAAAACCCTGCCAAATAACTAAAACAGTAATTACAAAAAACCCTAAAAAAACAAAGGCCAGGTTGCGTTGCTTCTTTTTTTGTTGTTCAAAAATAATTGCCATTTGCTTAGCGGGAATGCGTGTTTAAGCTTAAATTAAAAGAGAACGTACCCTGGGCTCGCTCTCCCGCCTTTTCAGTCAAGGCGGCGGAAAAATTAAGGCCTTCAATTTCAATTAATCTGGCTGTTTTTTCTAAACTTGAGATAAAGCTCTTAAAGGCGGAATAAGGCCCGCTGACGCTAACGCTAAAAGAAATTTTGTTGTAAGCCAAACCGCCAGCCGCAGTGCCGGAAGCATCTTGAGCGACAGCAAAAGAGCCGATATCATTAACAACCAAACCGGCTTGAGAGCTGGCCTTTTGGATAAAATTAAAAAGAGCCGGCAGGGACGGGTCATTTGGCAAGCTAGAATCAACTTTAGCCAGTTCAGCCTGATAACCGGCCAATTTATTCTTAGCCGTATTCAATTGGCTGATATACGCTTGTTCTAACTGCAGAGAAGATTGGTTAGCGGCGATTTCTTGCTGAAGGCTGGTAAGCGTCTGCCATTTGGGGAACAAAGAGAAACCGACCAACAACGCAACAATCAAAAAAGAAACCAAAGTAACGATCAGGGAATAATTCTTAAAATTGGATGAAAAATTACTAAATTCCATAGGACAATTTTATTGCTTAAAAATTTCGGGCTTTAAAAAAAGAGCCAGGTTAAAACTAATTTTCCCATCTTTTGTCAGGCTGCTATCCTCCAGATTAACGGCCGTAATATTTTCTTCTCCTTTCAGAATTAAGATTTGCTGACCCAAACTATTGAAGCTTGAGGCTTCGCCGGAAAGCAAAAGAGAACCTCGCTGAGGGTTCAAACTGAATTCAGTAAACCAAACTTCGGGGTGAGTGGCTTTTTCAATAAGACTGAAGACAGATGATACTTTTAGATGCTGACTGATTAACGAAGTGAAATCGTCAATTTTGGATTGCGTTGTTAAAATTTCTTTTTCCAATGTTTTATTTTCCGGAGTTTGAGCCGCAATCAGGGATGTCTGCAAATCAGTGATCTTTTTTTGAGCTGATTTAACCGAATTGTTCAATATAAAAAAACTGATAACGCTGGATATCAAAAAGACCTGAGCCAAATAAAAGAAAATCTTAGCTGTCCTGGATGTCGGCGCAATTTCTTTAGGTATAATTTCTACCATATATTATTCTAAGCCCCTTAGGGCTAATCCTATCGCAATAGACAGACCCGGTCCCATTGTTTCTAATTTTTTTTCTAAAATTGGCGAATAAAAAATGTCATTAAAAGGATGGCCAATCTCCACCTCCTTTTTAAAACTCTCTTTGAAATAATCTTTAAGGCCGGGCAGCCAGGCCGTGCTGCCGGCGACAATTACTTTTTGAATTTCTTTTTTTTCTTGTTGATAAAAATTGTCTAAAATCATTTCCGTTTCTCGTACAATAATGTCGATCAATGGCTGCAGCATCTCTTTGATGTCGTTGGCTTGGGAATGATCTCCGCCAATTTCACCGCTAATACCGTATTGTTTTTTTAAATTTTCCGCCACGCTGATATCAACATTCAATCCTTTAGCCAAAGTATCGGTCAGATCGTCGCCCGACATATCAAAACTATGAGACATTTTTAAAACTTTATTGTCAATCACGCTGCAAGTGGTGCTTTGAGCCCCGATATCAACTATGGCCACCACTCCTCTTTCAGCCGGAGATATTAAGGATCTTAACAAGCTGAAAACTTCGGCTTCCAAGGCAATTAATTCTAATTGGGCCAGTTGGGCGATTTTTTGATATTGGTTGATAATTTCGTTGGGTACGGCCACCAAAAGCACTTTCAAATTATCTTTGGATTCAGGATTCGGATGATTATCAATCACTTGCCAATCCAAAGCTACTTCTCCCAAGGGAACCGGAATATGCTGCCTGGCCTCGTACCTGACCGCTTGGGGAATTTCTTCTCTGCTCATTTTCGGCAGTTCGAAATTAGTGAAAAAGGTGGAAAAATCGGGAATGGAAAAAACGACTCGTTTGGTTTTAATCTTCGCCTCGTCCATAATGGCTGAAATGGCCCTCGCAATATCATCGCTCGAGAGCAAAAGGGTATTTTTTTCAGAAGTCCGAAAAGGCTTTTCATAAAGAGCGGGCGCCGAAAGAAAACCGTAATTTTCCAATCTTAAGCGCTGGCCGAATTTTGACATTTCCACCAGTTTGACAAAAGAAGTTCCAATGTCAACCCCCAGGCATCTTCTAGGTAAAAATAATTTAGGCAAATTCAACATTGTCTTAAATGTATTATACAATATATCAATCAAAGACAGTATGTGGAAAAGAATAAAAAATTTCCTCCTGAGCATCTTCTTTCCTCAGTTTTGTTTTAACTGCCGAAAAGAAGGCGATTTTCTTTGCGAAGATTGCCAGGCCTTGCTCGGTGTTTCCGGTTTTCATAAAGCATATCCTTCGGGATGTCTGAAAGACTTATACTTTCCGCTCGCCTACCAGAATCCTTTGGTAAAAAATTTAATCCGGCAATTCAAATATGAACCCTTTATCAAAGAACTGGATATGACTTTAGCTTCTTTAATCATAACCCATTTCGAATTGCTGGACAATAAACCTGATTTTTCTGACTTTGTTTTGCTGGCGGTGCCTTTGGAAAGAAGACGCTTAAAATGGCGGGGATTCAACCAATCTCAGGAGATTGCCAAGGAGCTCGGCTCCTTTTGGCAAATTTCCATTGTTTCTAATTGCTTAATCAAAACTAAAAAAACTCCAACGCAAGTGGAGCTAGACGATGCTTTGAGAAAAACAAACACTCAAGGAGTTTTCTTTTGCCAGAATCCAAGAATGATACAAGGAAAAAAGATTTTATTGGTTGACGATGTTTATACGACGGGCTCTACGATGCAAGAGTGCGCCTGGGTTTTAAAAATTGCCGGAGCCAAAGAAGTCCGGGGAGTAGTTGTTGCTAGAGGATAACAATTAGTATAAAATGGAAGCTATGAAAAATTTTAGAGAAAAAGACGATGAAGTCATGAAAAAATACCGGAAAGAAAACCCCTGGGGGATGAGCCTTTGCGTTGACTTAAAAGATTGCAATTCTAAAATCATGCGCGATGCGGAAAAAGTAAAGGAATTCGCCGATAAATTATGCAAACTCTTAGAAGTGAAAAAATTCGGGGAAACCACCGTGGTTGATTTTGGCGAAAACCCGCGCGTGACCGGTTTTTCCATGACTCAACTGATAGAAACTTCCTTAATTTCCGGCCATTTCGCCAACAACTCAAACGCAATCTATTTGGACATCTTCAGTTGTAAAGAATATCCGCCTTATAAAGCTGCTGAATTCTGCCAAGAATTTTTCGAAGCAAAAAGCTACAATATAAAAATAAATTTCCGATACTAAGCTGTTACCGCCAGAGAATAATCATTCTTCTCACCACTATTTCATTTTTTGACTTGATAAAGTCGCTGGGAAAATCAAACCAAACCCTTTTAAACGTATCCGCTCTCATGGCAATTAACCTACCCCATTCGGGGTCTTCCAAATAAATGTTTTCTTTGTCGATATCAACCGCCACCGAGTAGTGCCCCTCGTCGGTTGAAAACCAGTCAACGATAACCGGCATTTTTTTCTGAAGAATATATTTTCTCAAGTCGCCAATCGTGGCAAAATCCTTGATAACGGCCTTAAGGCCAAACTTTTTAGCGACTTTGGCTAAGTTTTCCGCGCTGACGCCTAGTTCCGACGTCCAACCCGACAACTTCACCAATTCTTTCTCGCTTTTTTTAATACCATAATAATCCAAAACCATCTTCAAAGAAGCTGGTCCGCAAAAGCCTGATTTTTGCCTGAATGGTTTTACTTGAAGCATAAGATTAAAATTTATTAAGCTGCGGTGTCTGTTTGAAAATATCCGAACGGAACTGGCTGG
Source organism: Parcubacteria group bacterium (assembly GCA_036171555.1). Classification (GTDB taxonomy): domain Bacteria; phylum Patescibacteriota; class Minisyncoccia; order Minisyncoccales; family JAVHRH01; genus JAVHRH01. The sequence continues at coordinate 15,608 of JAVHRH010000028.1, forward strand.
GCTCGGCGGGCGGAATTCCCCCCAAACCCCCCTTCCGCCCGCCTCGCCTTGAACCGGAGCGGAAAGGACGATTTCAAGTT
>JAVHRH010000029.1:0-15223 GCA_036171555.1 Parcubacteria group bacterium
ATAATTATTATTTCAACCGCGAGGCCCGGTTTGTTAATCGGCCGGGGCGGCGGCGGAGTCGAGGTTTTAAAAAAGGAAATAGAAAAAGCAATTAGTAAAGAGAAACCAGTTTTCGCTGAAGCTAAAGCGGGAAAAAAAGAAATAAAAATTGATATTAAAGAAATAAAAGACCCCTGGACCTCAGCGGTTTTGGTGGCTCAATGGATGGTTCAGCAAATTGAAAGAAGGACAGCTTATCGCCGAATTTTAAAGCAAACCATTGAAAAGGTTATGGCGGTAAAAGGCAACCTGGGAGTGAGGGTGGCTATGGCGGGAAGATTGGACGGTGTGGAAATTGCGAGACGTGAATGGTTAAAAAAGGGCCGAATGCCTCGCCAAACCATCCGAGCCGTGATTGATTACGCTCAGGACGAAGCCCTCTGTACTTATGGTTTAATCAGCGTCAAGGTCTGGATATATAAGGGTGAGAAGTTTAACTAGCTTATTAGGATATTAGCTTCTTAGCTTTCTAGAAGATTTGCTAATAAGCTAACGCCTAAGAAGCTAAAAAGCTAAACACATGGCGATATTAATGCCCAAAAAAGTTAAACACCGCAAATGGCACAAAGGCAGATCAAGAGGATTAAGCACGCGCGGTTTTGAATTGGCTTTTGGTTCAATCGGCTTGATGTCTTTAAGCACCCTTTGGATTTCAGCGCGGCAAATTGAAGCGGCGAGAAGGGCCATTATTCGTTATTTCAAAAAAGGAGGGAAATTATGGATTAGAATTTTTCCCGACAAACCTATTACCAATAAAGGTATCGAAGTGCCGATGGGCAGCGGCAAGGGTCCAGTTTCTCACTACGCTTTTCCGGTAAAACCCGGTCGTATTATTTTTGAAATAGATGGTTTAACTGAAGATGTGGCCAGAGAAGCCCTAAAAAAAGCGGCCAACAAATTACCAATCAGAACAAAGGTTATAATAAGATAATGTTAAAATAGGCGAAGAAGATAAATCTTCTTCTTCATCTGCGTTTTTATGACTAAAAACTTGATAGTAGAATTACGGCAAAAATCAAAAGAGGAATTAAAGAAACTCTGCCAGGAAAGCCGAGAGAAGTTAAGGCAGCTGAGGTTTGATTTGGCCGCCGGTAAAGTTAAAAATGTCAAAGAAATCCGACTTTTTAAAAAAGAAATAGCTCAAATATTAACTATCTTAAAGTAGTATGGCTAAACATCAATTGACGGGTGAGGTTATTTCCAATAAAATGCTCAAAACGGTTGTCGTTCAAGTGGAAAGAATCAAAGAATATCCCAAGTACAAAAAAAGTTATAAGATAGATAAGAAATATAAAGCTCATGTGGCTGACGGCGAATATCAGATTGGCGACAAAGTTGTTATTGAAGAATGCCGGCCGATAAGCAGAGAGAAAAGATGGCAAGTTATAAAGAAAATATAGGTAAAGCTGCGTCCCGCGTTGCGGGACTTGCTTGGGCGAAGAGAAAATGTTCTCTTCTTCCAATTTCATTTTTTATATAATAAAAAATTCATTCGATGATTCAACTACGTACCATGGTTAATATCGTTGATAATACGGGCGCTAAAATAGTCCAGTGTTTTAGGGTTATTGGTGGCAGCGGAAGGCGATACGGCCAGTTGGGAGATGTTTTTGTCGGGACCGTCAAAGAAGCCGAACCTCGAAGATTAGTCAAAAAACACGAAAAAGTCAGAGCCGTTTTAATTCGCCAAAGAAGAAACTATAAAAGAACCGATGGAACTTATATTAAATTTGATGATAATGCAGCCGTCATTTTAGAAGGAAAAACAAAAGATCCCAAGGGCGGCAGAATAACCGGTCCTATTCCTCGGGAAATCAAGGAAAAAGGTTTTGATAAAGTGGCCGGTTTAGCGGAGGAAATCGTTTAACCATAAACCATAAAACATGAAAATACGTAAAGGTGATCAAGTTTTAATAATTTCCGGCAAAGACAGAAAAAAGAAAGGCAAGATAATTCAGGCTTTTCCTAAAGAAAACCGAATTTTGGTTGAAGGCATCAACTTGCTTAAAAAACATCAAAAACCGAAGAGAAGCGGTGAAAAGGGCCAGATTGTTTTATTGCCCGGCCATATTTCAGTTGCCAACGTCAAGCTGATTTGTCCTAAATGCGGCGAGGCCGCGCGAGTCGGTTATAAAATAGTTGAGAGTAAAAAATATCGGATTTGTCAGAAATGCAAACAAGAAATATAAAATTACCATGCTTACGCTTCAAGAAAAATACAAACAAGAGGTAATACCGGCGATGATGAAGAAATTCGGCTATAAAAGCTCGATGGCTGTTCCTAGGATTGAGAAAGTGGTGATTAATACGGGGTTTGGACGTCAGGTGGCCGGTAAATCGGCCGAAGAACAAAAAAAGATAAGCGAAGCGATCGCCGTCGAATTGGGAGTTATCTCCGGCCAAAAAGCCGTTCTAACCAAAGCCAAAAAATCGATTGCCAGTTTTAAGATCAGAGAAGGCATGTTTATCGGCGCCAAAGTGACTTTACGGGGCAAAAGAATGAATGATTTTTTAATGAGATTGGTTCATATTGTTTTGCCGCGAACGCGCGATTTCCAGGGAATTGAATTGAAATCTTTTGATAAAAAAGGTAATCTCAATTTGGCCGTTAAAGAGCATATTGCCTTTCCCGAAATTATACCTGAAAGAGCTAAAGACATTTTCGGCCTGGAGATTACGGTTGTTAACAACGCCGTCAGGAGAGAAGAAGGAATTGAATTGTTAAAATTACTGGGATTTCCCATCAAAAAAGAATAGACGAAATTACTTTAATGGCCACGAAATCACAAATTGAAAAATCAAGAAAGAAACCTAAGTTTAGCTCCAGAATAGTCCGACGCTGTTTTAGGTGCGGCCGCAAAAGAGGCTTTATTCGAGATTTTGGGTTATGCCGAATTTGTTTTAGAGAAATGGCCAACAAAGGTTTAATCCCGGGAGTTAAAAAATCATCTTGGTAAAAACTATGGACCCAATTACCGACATGTTAAATCAAATATATAACGCTCAGATGGCGGGATTAGCTAGCATCGAGGCGCCTTTTTCTAATTTGAAATATGAAATTGCCCGGATTCTGGCGGAAAATAAATTCGTTGACAAAGTGGAAAAGAAAGGAAAAAAGATGAGAAAAATTATGGAAATTACTTTGAAATACGAAGATAAAATTCCAGCCATGGCTAAATTTAAAAGAATTTCCAAACCCGGTCAGCGAATCTACTTGGGTGCTAAAAAAATTAAAAGAGTCAGAGGAGGCTACGGTATATCTATTATTTCCACTTCCCGAGGTTTGATGGTCGATAAAGAAGCCAGAAAACAGAAGTTAGGCGGGGAAGTTATTTGTGAAGTTTGGTAGTTCGACTTCGCTCACTATAAATAAAATTATGTCCAGAGTAGGTAAAAAACCAATTTTAATACCAGCTGGTGTTGAAGTAAAAATCGAAGGCAGCACTGTTAAAGTAAAAGGCCCGAAAGGCGAGCTTCAGCTTGAAATTCGGCCGGAACTTAAAATTGAACTGAAAGAAAATAATCTTATTCTTTCTTTGGCTCAAACCGACAGCCAAGCCGGCGCCCTGTGGGGGCTATATCGAATGTTGGTGGCTAATCTGGTGGAGGGAGTGACCAAAGGTTTTGAAAAGAAATTAGAAATAGAAGGTGTCGGCTATAAAGCCACGCTGGAAGGAGAAAATTTAGTGCTGTTAGTGGGCTTTTCGCATCCGGTTAAATTGTTAATTCCCCAAGGGTTGAAAGTGGTGATAGAAAAAAATCTGATAACTGTTTCCGGTATCAGCAAAGCAGATGTCGGACAATTTGCCGCCATTGTCAGGAAGGTAAAGCCTTGCGAGCCTTATAAAGGTAAAGGGTTAAAATATCTGGGAGAAAAAGTTCGACGTAAAGTCGGCAAAAAAGTAGTGGCTACTAAAGGATAGTCAATTTATATGTTGGAAGCAAAACTTAAAAGAATAAGACATCATAAAAGAATCAGGGCAAAAATGTGGGGAACTAAAGAAAAGCCCCGTTTTTGCGCCTTTAGGTCATCTCAGCATATTTATGGCCAATTGATCAACGATGACCAAAGCAAAACAATTTTATCAGTTAGCGACCAGGAACTGAAAATAAAAACCAAACTGTCTAAAACAGCTGTCGCCAAAGAAGTGGGGAAACTAATAGCGGAAAAAGCCAAAGCTTTAAAGATTGAAAAAGTTGTTTTTGACCGAGGCGGTTTTAAATATCACGGTCGAATTAAATCATTAGCCGACGGGGCGCGAGAAGGCGGATTAAAATTTTAGCAAACTTATACTCAATGAAGCTAAAGCTTCATTTCGATTCAATTAATTTTTAATTAATTTCATGTTTAGAGAAAGACGATTCCAAAGAGGAGATAGGCCAAAAGATGAATTTGAAACAAAGCTTTTGGATTTGGCGAGAATATCCCATACTAGAGCTGGTGGTAAGAAAATCGGTTTTCGGGCCATTGTCATCACCGGCGACAAAGCCGGCCGGGTTGGCATCGGCATCGGCAAGGGCAAGGATGTCGCGTTTTCCGTTGAAAAAGCCACCAGATTTGCTAAAAAGAACTTAATTACCGTACCAATCATTAATGATACGATTCCTTTTCAGGTGGAATCGAAATTTGGGGCGGCGAAAATTTTATTAAAACCGCAAAGAAAAGGCAGAGGTTTGGTAGCCGGAGGAGTCGTCAGATTAATCTGCAGTTTAACCGGTATTAAAAATATTTCTTCCAAAGTTTTAGGCAGAACCAGCAATAAGTTGAACAATGCTCAGGCAACTATCAATGCATTTAAAAAATTAAAAACGAAGCTTCCGCAGAAGCGAAGTAAAGATGAGAGCGAAACTCTCATCGCTATTAACTCCAATGCAACTGCATCAGATCAAACCAAAACACCCGACTAAAAAAAAGAAACAAATCGGCCGCGGGGGAGCCCATGGTTTCCATGGCGGTCGGGGTAATGAAGGCCAAAGATCAAGGGCCGGCAAAAGATTGCAGCCGGTTATCAGAGAATTGATTAAAAAGTACCCGAAATTGAGGGGGTATCAGTTTAAGTCAAAACTCAGAACGCATAAACCAGAAATGGTTATTTTAGATTTGGCTGTTTTGGAAAAGAAATTCGAGGCAGGAGGGAAAATTACGCCTAAAATTTTGCTGGAGAAAAAAATAATCAGTCGAATCAAAGGCAGAATACCCCCGGTAAAAATTTTAGGCGAAGGTGAGTTGACCAAAAAATTAGATATCGCTGATTGTTTGATTTCTAAATCGGCTAAGGAAAAAATTATTAAAGTTGGCGGTACTGTGAAATAGAAAACTTGATCTATGGGCTGGTTTAATAAAATTATTCAAATTTTCAAAATAAAAGATTTAAGAAATAAAATCTTTTTTGTTCTCGGGGCCTTTGCTGTTTTCAGGTTAATGGCCAATATTCCGATGCCCGGCATTGATGCGGCCAGAATGCGGGAGTTTTTTGCCAATAATCAATTGTTCGGTCTTTTGAATATTTTTACCGGGGGAGCCTTAGACCATTTTTCCATTGCGATGATGGGCCTGGGTCCTTATATTACGGCCACCATTATTTTACAGTTGTTAACGATGATTTTTCCTAAATTGGAGCAGCTTTATAAAGAAGAAGGCGAGGCGGGCCGTCAAAAATTCAACCAATATGGCCGCATTTTGACTGTTCCCTTGGCGATTTTACAAGCTTACAGCATGTTTATTCTTTTACAGCGCCAACAGATTATCGGCCAATTGTCAGGCGTCGTTTTAATAACCTCTTTATTGACCGTATCGGCCGGGACCATGATTTTAATGTGGTTGGGAGAGCTTATCTCAGAAAAAGGCATTGGCAATGGCGTGTCTCTTTTGATTTTTGCCGGTATTGTGGCCGGTTTTCCCAACAATGTCAGAGAAATAATGATAACTTGGGATCCGTCAAAAATTCCTTCTTATCTGTTGTTTTTCAGCATGTCTTTGTTGATTATCGCCGGAGTCGTCCTGATAAACGAAGCCAGGCGCAATATTCCGGTTTCTTACGCGAAACGGGTCAGAGGGGCAAAAATGTATGGCGGAGTATCTACCTATCTGCCCTTAAATATCAATCCGGCCGGCGTTATTCCGATTATTTTTGCTTTATCAATTTTACTGTTTCCCGGTATGATCGCTAATTTCTTAGGGGGAGCCGGTGGCATAGTAGGTTCTATTGCCCAAAGCGTTGGTCGGGCCTTTCAAGACCCCTGGATTTACGGGATTTTATATTTTATTTTGGTCGTGCTTTTCACTTATTTTTATACGGCGGTTACCTTTGATCCGAAAGCGATTTCAACTAATTTACAAAAAATGGGCGGTTTCGTGCCCGGCATCAGGCCGGGAGAGAACACGGCGAGCTTTATGTATTATATTTTAAACCGGGTTTTACTGATCGGCGCTTTATTTTTGGGAGCGATTGCCATAATGCCTTCAATTATCCAGGGACTGACCGGAGTCATGGCTTTTCGATTTCTTATTGGCGGCACTTCTTTATTAATTGTGGTTTCCGTGGTTTTAGATACCATCAGACAAGTTAAAGCTCAATTAGAAATGCGCGAGTATGAAACTTTCTAAAAACCAAAAAGTTTTTATTATTATGGGACCGCCAGGCTCCGGTAAGGGCACGCAAGCTGAATTGTTGGCGGAAAGATTTGATCTTTATCATTTGGAAACTAGTGAAATTATTGAGAAAAACTTTGCTATTGCTAAAAAAGGTGATTTTGTGAAAATTGGAAGCAAAAAATATTTTTTAGCTGATGAAAAAAAATTGAGGGAGAACGGCGTTTTGATGAGTCCTCCTCTGATAACTTTTTGGATCAAAGATAGAGTAAATGAATTGGCGAAGGAAGGGAAAGGAATCATAACTTCGGGATCACCGCGCACCTTGTACGAAGGAAAGGAATTAACTCCTTTTTTAAAAAAGATTTACGGACTAAAGAATATCAATGTTTTTTTGATTGAGGTCAGCGAAAAAGAAACTATTTATAGAAATTCCCATCGTCGAAGTTGCGAATTGATGAGGCACCCCATTATTTATACGGAAAAAACTAAGCAACTAACCAGATGCCCGATAGATGGTTCTAAATTGATTTTTAGAAAAGACGATACTCCGGCAACTATTAAATTAAGAATCGGAGAATATAAAGAAAGGACTTTTCCTCTGATTAGTCTTTTTAAAAAATATAAATTAAATATTAAAAAAATAAACGGTGAACAATCGGTGGCCGACGTTTTCCAAGACATTTTAAAAATTCTATAGATATGTTTTCCATAAAAACTCCGCAAGAAATTGAGGTAATGGCGAAAGGCGGGAAAATACTGGCAGGAATTATGGCTGAGTTGGAAAAAACAGTTCGACCGGGAATTACCACTCAGGAATTAGACAGGGCTGCTGAAGCCCTGATTTTAAATTCCAAAGGCAAGTGTTCTTTTAAAGGATATGGGGGTGCAAGCTCAAAACCATATCCGGCTTGCCTTTGTACCTCAATTAACGAAGAAATTGTTCACGCCGTGCCTTCCGATAGAATTTTAAAAGAAGGGGACATTATTTCGCTTGATTTAGGCATTTTTTATCAAGGGTTTCATACTGATATGGCTATTACTGTAGCGGTCGGTAAAATCAGCCCAACCGCCCGACGGCTTGTTGAAGTTACCAAAAGAGCTTTAAATATAGGTATTGAAAAAATAAAACCGGGCAACAAAATCGGCGACATTTCAAAGGCCATTCAAAAATACGTGGAAGGCCAAGGCTTTAATGTTGTGCGTGAACTTTGCGGTCATGGCATCGGTCGTAATATCCACGAAGATCCGCAAATTTTGAATTCAGTTACTGAGCCTCTATTTATAGAGGCGAAGGGGAAGAAGAAAACGAAGTTTTCTTCGCCCTCATTTGATAAAAAAACCGTAGTCGATGAACTTCGTTCATCTTCACGCTTCGCTGCTACTTGCGTTGATAGCGTGCCTTACCAGGAAGATGGCAAGATTGAAATAAAAGAGGGTATGGTCTTGTGTTTGGAACCGATGGTGACAATAGGTGATTGGCGCATCAAAAAATCAAAAGACGGGTTCGGTTATATTACCCGTGACAATTCTCTGTCAGCTCATTTTGAACATACTATCGTTGTGACAAAAAATGGAGCTCAGATTTTAACTGTGGTAGAATAAGCTAACGCATGGTTAGCCAAAAAACAAAAATAAAATTTCCCTCCGAATTGCGCTTTGATTTGGTTTCTGGCGACTGGGTGGTGATAGCCACGGGTCGTTCCAAACGGCCGGAAATGTTCAAAAAAGAAAGAAGCAAAGAAGAAAAAAGCTCCAAGAAAAATTGCCCCTTTTGCCAATTTAATACAAAAGAATCAGTTTTTGTTATTCCTAATAAATTTCCCGCTTTTTTACCCGCAAAAGGCCCGTGGGAAGAAAAAAGCGAAGCCCACGGTTTATATAAAACCAGAAATGCGGTAGGTTATTGTGAATTAGTTGTCACTAAAAACCACGAAAAATCGCTGGCTTTGTTATCTTTAGCGGACATAAAAAAAGTATTGGATTTTTATCAAAAAAGATACCTGGATTTGATGGATAAATCCCGAGTTAATTATATTTCAATTTTTCATAATCAAGGCAAAGCCGCCGGCGCTTCCATTTATCATCCGCATTCCCAAATTATCACGGCTCCTTTAATTGACGCCGACTTAAAAAGAACGCTATCCAATTCAAGAAATTATTTCAAAAAAACCCATCGCTGTGTTTTTTGCCAAATGAATGCGGCAGAAAAAAAATTAAAAAAGAGAATAATTTTTGAAGACAAATATTTTTTGGCAATTTGCCCTTTTGCCTCCAAAGCCGCTTTTGAAATTATTATTTCTCCCAAGGCCCACTCGCCCTATTTTGAAAATATCACTCCAGCTCAAAAAATAAGTTTAGCTAAAGTATTTAAAGTGTCTTTATCAAAACTATATAAAGGACTTAACAATCCGGCCTACAACTTTTATTTACATACCGCTCCCTGCGACGGAAAACAATACCCTTATTATCACTGGCATTGGACAATCTTGCCTAAAACCGCGGCTTGGGCGGGATTTGAGCTGGGAGCCAGAATGGAAATTTCCACCATCGCTCCGGAAAACGCCGCTGAATACCTTAGAGAAATAACGCGATAAAACCATGAAAAAACCACTTATCGTAGCTAATTGGAAAATGAATCCCGTAAGTTTAGCCGAAGCTAAGCGGAATTTTGAAATTATTAAAAAAGGAATAAGAAATGTTAAAAACGTGGAAGTCGTTATCTGTCCGCCTTTTGTTTATCTTTCGTCCCTAAAGCCTAATGCCTATAACCTAATGCCTAAACTGGGAGCGCAAGATTGTTTTTGGAAAGATATAGGTCCTTTTACGGGCGAAGTTTCACCCAAACAACTTAAAAACTTAGGAGTAGAATACGTGATTTTAGGCCATTCGGAAAGAAGGAAATACTTAAAGGAATCAACTGAACTAGTTAATCAAAAAATAATAGCTGCTTTGGCGGCGGGACTGAGAGTTGTTTTTTGCGTTGGTAGCGAAACGGAAAAACCCGACAAAGAAATGAAATACCAATTAGAAAAAGGGCTGAAGGGTGTAGATAAAACTAATTTTTCTAAGATAGTTTTTGTTTATGAGCCGATCTGGGCCATTAGTACGACCAAAAACAGGGTTATTGCGACTCCCCAGCAAGCTCTTAAAGGGTGTCTTTATATGAGAAACATATTAAGGACGATATTCGACAAGAAAACAGCCCAAAGAGCAAAAATCATTTATGGCGGCAGCGTGAATAGTAAAAACATTAAAGGTTTCTTGAAAGAAGGGAAAATGGCTGGTGGTTTGCCGGGAGCTGCTTCTCTCGACCCTTTTGAATTTATTAGAATAGTAAAAGCCGTTGCCGAAAATTAAAAAACCTGATAGTATAAGCTACTGGTCAAAGAGATAAATCTCTTTTCCACTTTCGCTTTAATAAATTAAAGCTCAGTCTATGGATAAGATTTTAGAAGGTCATTTTTTTAGTCCAACCAAGGGTAATTTAACCATTCCTGAGGTGATGGACGAAATAATCAGGTATATCTCCGAAAAACCGGAGAAGTTTTATGATATTATTGTCGGTTGCGATTCGTCTTCATCCGAAGAGCCGCATTTTCCATTAGTGGTGGCTGTTTTGAGGGTGGGGGAAGGCGGCCGATTTTTTCTGAAAAAAATTAATTACCAAGGCAGGAAATTTTATAACTGGAAACAAAGAATTCTGGAAGAAGTTTTGTTGTCTTGTCAGTTCGCTTTATATTTAAGGGAAGCTTTTGACAAAAAAATGAAAAGCTTGGCTAACCCTCTTGAATATCAGTTTCGTTATATCCACGCTGACATCGGAGAGAACGGCGCCACAAAAGATATGGTTAAGGAACTGACCGGCCTAATCAGAGGCAATGGTTTTGAGCCGAAAATCAAGCCCGAATCTTTTGTGGCTTCTTCGGTAGCCGACCGTTATAGCTAATACTTAATTCTCAATGATCTCAATTGACTTACGAAGAAAGTTTCTGGATTTCTTCAAAGAAAAAAAGCATACGATTTTGCCTTCGGCTTCTTTGATTCCGGAAAACGACCCGACCGTGTTGTTTACCACCGCCGGCATGCACCCTTTGGTGCCTTTTTTGTTGGGAGAGCGGCACCCGGCCGGCAAAAAACTGGTCAATTGTCAGGCGTGTATCAGAACTGACGATATTGACGAAGTGGGCGATGAAATTCACCATACTTTTTTTGAAATGCTGGGTAATTGGTCCCTGGGAGATTATTGGAAAAAAGAGGCGATTGAATGGTCTTTTGAATTTTTAACTTCAAAAAAATGGCTGGGTTTGGATAAAGATAAATTAGCGATTTCTGTTTTTGCGGGCGACAAAGACGCTCCTACGGACAAAGAATCAAAGAAAATTTGGCTGGATTTAGGGATTCCGGAAAACAGAATAAAGGCCTTGCCTAAAAAAGATAATTGGTGGGGGCCGGCCGGCCAAACCGGGCCTTGCGGACCGGATACGGAAATGTTTTATTGGTCTGGTGAAGAAGTGCCGCCCGAAGAATTTGATAATAATGACAAGCGCTGGGTGGAAATTTGGAACGATGTTTTTATGCAGTATTTTAAGAATATGGATGGAAAATATGAGCCGCTTTCGCAGAAAAATGTGGATACGGGCATGGGTTTTGAGAGAGTATTGGCAGTATTAAATGATTTGACTGATGACTATCAAACCGATGTCTTTTTACCGATTATTGAAAAAATTGAAGAGTTATCCGGCAAAAAATACCAGGATTATAAAAAAGAATTCCGTATTATTGCCGACCATATCAAAGCCGCCACCTTTATAATCGGCGACAAAAAAGGAGTGGAACCTTCCAATGTTGGTCAGGGCTACGTTGTGCGACGTTTAATCAGGCGAGCGATAAGATACGGAAAAGTTTTGAATTTACCGGAAAACTTCTTAACTTCGCTCATTAAAGAAGTTATTAAAATTTATGGCGACACTTATTCTGAAATTAAGAAAAAAGAAAATGATATTATAGCAATTGTTCAAAAAGAATCAGAAAAGTTTGAAAAAACTTTAGAACAAGGGTTAAAAGAATTTGAAAAAGGCAGAAACGCTTTCACTTTGTACACCACTTACGGTTTTCCAATCGAATTGACCTTAGAGATTGCCAAAGAAAAGGGGGTTAAGATTGATGTTGAAAAGTTTGAAGAAGAACTGAAGAAACATCAGGAGCTGTCTCGGACCGCTTCAGCCGGCATGTTTAAAGGGGGATTAGCTGATACCGGCGAAGTAGCAACAAAATACCATACCGCAACCCATTTATTATTGGCGGCTTTGAGAGAAGTTTTAGGGTCGCATGTTTTTCAGCGAGGCAGCAATATCAATGCCGAAAGATTGAGGTTTGATTTTTCTCACCCGCAAAAAATGACGCCGGAAGAAATTAAAAAAGTGGAGGGTATTGTCAATCAAAAAATCAATGAAGATATACCTGTGATTTGCGAAGAAATGCCCTTAGAGGAAGCGAAAAAAAAGGGAGCGATGGGTGTTTTTGAAAATAAATACGGGAATCAGGTCAAAACTTATACGATAGGAAATTCTTCGGCAAGCTCAGAACCTCCTTTCAGTCGGGAAATTTGCGGCGGACCGCACGTTAAAAAAACTTCGGAATTAGGCAAATTTAAGATTATTAAAGAAGAATCTTCATCTGCCGGCATACGCCGCATTAGGGCAATCCTGGAATAATTTGCTATAATAAATCATTACTCATGGATAAAAAAGTTATTGATATTATCTCTCCGTCAAAAGACAGATCTTCTTTTATTCCCGCCCTTACTGAAGCCATGGCACGTAAGAAAAGCAAGGAAAAAAATAGTAAAGAAGAAAAAAGGGAGAAAAAAATAAAATCGGAAACTAAATCGGTTGATAGGCAGGCCAAAAAATCAACTCCCGTTCCCAGAAAAATTATTTTGATTTCTGTTTTTGTCTTAGTTTTAGTTTCGGTTTTTGTGGCCGGTTCTTTTTTCTTTTCAAAAGTTAATATTAAAATTTGGCCGTCGACTCAGAATAAAGCAACCAATACCACCTTAACCGTTGACCAATCAGTCCAAAACCCCGATTTTACGGCGAAAGTTATTCCGGGAGAAATCCTGACTAAAGAAAAAACAGCTACTCAGAGCTTTCCGGCTACAGGGAAGCTGTTAAAAGAAGAAAAAGCCCAGGGGAAAATAACCGTTTATAATACTTATTCATCTCAACCTCAGGCTCTAATAGCGACGACGCGGTTCGTTTCGGTTGACGGCAAAATTTTCCGGACGCCCGGTAAAATAACGGTTCCCGGCACGACTTATGAAAACGGCAAATTGGTACCAGGTTCAATTGAGATTAATGTCGTGGCTGATGAAGCGGGATCGGAATATAATATCGGACCCTCAACTTTTTCCATTCCCGGTTTCGCGGGAACTGATAAATATACCAAGTTTTATGCCAAGTCCTTTACGTCTTTCAGCGGCGGGTCTTCACAGCAATCTCTTCAAATAACCAAAGTGGACTTGGAAAATGCGAAAAATACTTTAACTAACCAAACAAAACAAGAGAATGAAGCGGCGCTTAAAAGCGAAATTCAATCGTCAGCTTCGTATTTGGATAAAGCCATTGTCACCCAAGTTCTTGATGCTTCGACCGTTGCCAAAGAAGGGGATATAGCCCAAAGTTTTGATTATCAAGTGAAAGTCAGTTCCAAGACCATTGTCTTCTCAAAAGAAGATTTAAATAAATTCAGTCAGGACTTTTTAAATCGAGAAGTGGTTTCAGGAGAAAAGCTTTATCTGGCCAGCGTCAAAACCGACCTTAGCCCGCAAACCGTCAATTTGGCCGCGGGTAAAATTATTCTTTCTTTGATAATCTCCGGCCAAATTTATCCTGATATTAACTTAACCGACCTAAAAAACAATCTGGCCGGAAAATCATTAAAAGAAGCCAAGCTGTTTTTAGAAGCTCAATCGGATATTACGAAAACCGAGGTAGAATTTTGGCCATTTTGGGTAAAACGAATACCCGAGAATACTAATAAAATAACGCTGGAAATCGGGATTTCGCCTTGACCAGTTTAATTAAATCTGCTAAACTAAAAAATTGTCTTGCTAATGGCTAAAAATTTTTTAAGAAAAACAGGTCAAGTTATCGAAGCTCTACCCAGCACTAATTTTCGCGTGAAATTAGACGATAACGGAGAAATTTTATGCCATTTGGCTGGTAAGTTAAGGATGTTCCGGATCAAGATTTTACCGGGAGACAGAGTGACGATTGAAATGAGTCCTTATGACCAGAGCAAGGGTAGGATAGTGTATAGAGGGAAATAGTCGATAATATTAACTTGGTCAAAGAGAACTTCGTTCTCTTTTCCAACTTCATTTTTTATTTCATAAAAAATTCGTTCGATGAAGGTTCGTCCGTCAGTAAAAACAATTTGTCAAAACTGCAAAATCGTCAGAAGAGAGGGTCGAATTTACGTTATTTGCAAAAAAAATCCAAAACATAAACAAAGACAAGGATAAAACACATGCCGAGAATCGCGGGAATTAATATTCCGGAAAATAAACAAATAGCCATTGCTTTAACCTATATTTACGGTATCGGGCTGCCTTTGAGCAAGAAAATTTTGCAGCAGGCTAACATCAACCCGCAGAAAAAAGCGGTCGAATTAACTGCTTCAGAAATCGGCCAATTGAAAGATATCATTGAAAAAAATTATAAGATCGAAGGAGAGCTGAGAAGAATTATCATGTTGAACATTAAAAGATTAAAGGATACGGGCAGTTGGCGAGGGATGCGTCATATGAGAGGATTGCCGGTCAGAGGTCAGCAAACCAGAACTAATACCAGAACGATCAGGGGAAATGTCAGAAAAACCGTGGGCAGCGGCCGTAAGCCGCCTCCGACTGCAACATAATTATTAATTGTCCTCCTTTGCTAAAGCTTCGGAAGGACATCCTTCGCTACTTATTCTCGAGGAATAAGTATTACCGAAAGATGGCCTGCCATCCGTAGCTCTGAAGCGAAGCGAGGAGCGAAGGATGGGAAAAAAACACGTCATCAAACAAACTGAAGATGAGTTATTGAAACAAAACGATAAGATAACGACGGAAGTAAAAAAAGAAGTCAAAACCGGGCCCAAAAAAATTCCGGAGGGTCGGGTTTATGTTTCTTCCAGCTATAACAATACCATTATTACTTTAACTGATTCTCAGGGCAAAGTGTTGGGTTGGACAAGCGCCGGCACGATTGGTTTTAAAGGTACTAAAAAGGCTACTCCTTATGCCGCTTCCAAGGTAGCCGAGATAATAGCTCAAATCGCTCAGAAATTTGGCGTGGAAAAGATACAGGTTTTTGTTAAAGGTGTAGGTAGTGGTCGAGAATCAGCAGTTAGGTCTTTAATGGCTAAAGGTTTGGATATTACTTTATTGAAAGATATAACTCCGGTGCCTCACAATGGCTGTCGGCCGCCTAAAGTCCGAAGAGTTTAGATAAAACTCTTCGTTATCCTCGCTTCCATAGATGGAAGCTTGATGTCAGAAGAGTATAAAAATATATGCAAGATTCTAAATGCAAGATTTGCCGG
>JAVHRH010000030.1:0-3188 GCA_036171555.1 Parcubacteria group bacterium
TTTTTAAAAATAGACAAAATAAACTGAAAATGCCAGAATTAAAGAAATGATTTACTCTGATTTTGAAAAATTAGTGGCCGAGGCTTTGGAATCTTTGCCCGGAAATATCCGAAAGAAAATGGACAATGTTGAAATTGTGGTGGAACCGGGTTTAGCCAACGGCCCTTATCTCGGTCTTTACCAGGGAGTTCCCAAAACTGCTTGGGCCAGGGGATTTGGCATGAGATTACCCGACAAAATTACTATTTTCCAGGCGCCCTTGGAAAGAATCAGCCACTCGGAAGCAGAACTAAGGGAAGTCGTCAAAGACGTTGTCTGGCACGAAGTGGCGCATCATTTCGGTTTTAGCGAAAAAGGAGTCAGAGAACTGGAGAGAAAGAAAAAAGCCCGTTAACCGGGCTTTTTTACTCAAACGAATCTTTGGAGTAATTTAATTCCCTGATTTGCTGTTTTATTTTCTCTAAAATAGAATCCAGGTGGGCGGGAGTGAATTTTATTGTTCCGGCTTTTTCATGGCCGCCGCCTCCGATGTGAGAATAAGGAATATCTTTTTTAATTCTGTCGATTATTGTCTGAACAGGCAAAATAGGTTTTGTCGCCCTGATAATGACTGAATCGGCCAGATACCCGAGAGTCATTACGGGCAAACGATCTTTTCCCACGGCGACCGTGTCATGGATCATGCCGACAATTTTACCGGGATTGGGATAGCCGAATCTCATGGTGTATTTTTCCAAATCAATGGTTGATAAAACCACCCCGTTTATATTCTGCGTCCTTAAATAGGGCAGAGTGGTTTCCAATTGCGTTTCAACTCCTTTTCTGACTTCTTCATCTATTATTTCCACCAGTTCATGATTTTCATACAACGTTTCAAAGAGTCCTTTGCCGGCGTTAAACTTCAAATGATAAGCGACGAAATCAATGGCTGTTCCTATTTCTTCCAGTTCTTTTTTTGTTTTCCCGCTGTTTTTGATGTATTTATCAAGTTCTTCGCAAACCGACCTGTCGCTAAGTCCGGCCACCGCCGGCAGGCTGGGATTTGAATACGCCTCGCAAATCCACCTGGCCGTTTCATAGGCCAGCATGCCCGCACAAGTCTGGCTGTCCAGTCCTTCAATATAAGGGTTGAGATGAAAAGAGATATAGGGGTCAACTAATGTCTTTTTATTCTTGATGATAACGGGATTATGGTGATCAATAACGATTATCTCAAAACCAAGAGATTTTAACGCTTTTAAGCCAAAAACATCTTCATAGCCGGAGCCGTTATCCAAAACAATGATAATAGGTTTTTTCTGCCCGTGGCCTTCGATTATCCTTTTTATCAAAACAACATCCCGCAGAACATCGGTTATGTCGTAAAAAGGCGTCCGGCTGGGGGAACGATAAAGATTGAATTCCGGGTTGATGCCTATTTTTTGCATGAATATTTTACATGACTGCTCGATAGCCATGCCGGCGTTTATTCCGTCGGAATCAGCGTGGTGCCTGATGGTTATGGGCTGGTTTTCCAGTACGGCTTTTCTTATTCTTTTGGCGATTTTGTAGAAATAAGGCCTTAATTTTTCAAATCTCTTTGATTCTATGCTGAATTTTGTATTTGTCGGCTCGCTGTTTTTTTCTATGATTGAATCGAGCTTTACATCTGATTTTTTAATATTATCAAGTTCTATTTGTAATTTTCCCGCTCTTTCATTAACCGCGCCTGAAATGCTAACCGTATCTCCCACTTTGAAGTCGCAATCTTTTATTACGGCATCAACGTTGCCGTAGCCGTCGCTGACGGATAAGATTACGGGGCCCGGCTGGGTTTTTCTGGTGATTTCTACGTTGCCGGAATAAAAATCGCCGTCTTTTAAGGCGACTATGTCTTTGGTCGTTTTTCTGGATTGTCTGTTTTGAAAATGATTTTCCATATTTTTTTTAAACGCCTTTCATTATACAATATTTTATTTGTTATTTCAACATGGAAGCTTGCCCTGCCTGCACTGAAGGTATTGAAGTGAACGCCTTGAAGGGGTAGGGTGGAAGTAGAATAAACAATAATTAAAGGGGAGGGGAGATGAAGAAGATAAGAATGATTCTGATGATTTCTGGCAAAGTCCAGAATGTCGGCTTCAGAATGGCCATGGCAGACAGGGCGGCAGATCTCGAAGTTGGCTGCGAAGTAATGAATTTACCGGAGGGTCGTCAGGTTAGAGCTACTCTTGAGGGAAAAAAGGATAAAGTTAATGATCTGATCAAATGGGCTAAAAAAGGGCCGCCCGGAGCCAACGTTAAGCGTGTAGATCTTTTTCCAAGACCATATGAGGGTGACTTGAATGGCCACAGAATTATTGTTTCGTCTAATAACCCCGGAATTTTAAAAAGGTAAAAATTCCCGGGTTTTTTTATTGAAATTTAGGGAAAACGGAGGTAAGGTAAATAATATATGGCTAAAAAAATTGTAAAACTAGTTATTTCTATCTTTATCTGCGAAGGAGCGGGGATTATCGGTTCAATCTTCACGGCGCCGGCGATTAAAAGCTGGTATGTTTTTTTAGATAAGCCCTCTTTCAGTCCGCCAAACTGGGTTTTTGCTCCGGTTTGGACAATTTTATTTTTATTGATGGGCGTTTCTTTATATCTGGTTTGGCAGAAAAATTGGAATGTAGAAGCGTCCGAAAATAAATCTGCCAAAAAGGCGTGGAATCCCATTTCAACCAAATTGTGGCTAGGTTCATGGAAAGAAGAAAATGCCGTTAGCGTTTTTATTGTTCAGCTGGTTTTGAATATTTTGTGGTCAATAATATTTTTTGGCTTGAAGTTACCGGCCGTTGCTTTTGTCGAAATTCTGATGCTTTGGTTCGCCACCTTATATACCATTGTAAATTTCTATCGCATATCGAAATTAGCCGCCTATTTGCTTTTACCTTATATTCTCTGGGTTACCCTCGCCGCAATTTTAAATTTCAGCGTGTGGTGGTTAAATTAAAATGACTCAAAAAGAAGCATTAGAAGTCCTGAAAAGCGGGCATAACATATATCTCGCCGGCAGGCCCGGCAGCGGCAAGACGCATCTGCTCAATGAATTCATTCGGTTCTTGCAGCAAGAAAATATTCCAACAGGCGTCACCGCTGCTACAGGAATCGCCGCCACCCATCTGAACGGAATGACGCTTCATTCATGGTGCGGCATGGGCGTG
>JAVHRH010000031.1:0-15183 GCA_036171555.1 Parcubacteria group bacterium
GTTAAATCTACGCCGTCGCGATAAACTTTTCCCTTGAACATAACGTTAATCGGAACCATTTCAACTAAATAACGCGCTTTATCTTCAGCGCTAAAATAAGCTGTGCTGTCGGTAATAAAACCAATTTGAGACATGATAAGTTTTTTATGTTTGTTCTACGATCTCTTCGCAGACCGAGTTTTTATGTAATAAAAACGAAGGTTAAGAAGAAATACCTATATTTCTTCTACTATTTCCTCTATTTCTTCGCATACTAATTTTTTGACCCCGTCCCTGGAATCAACCCGACCTGAAATCATGACCACTTTATTCTCCTGGAAAACGGTCTGATTCCTTTCTATGATGGTAGGGAAGTCAACCACTTCAATCCGGTCGCTCAAATCTTCGACATCAATAAAAAGCATGGGTTTCCCGGTCCGGGTTATTATCTTTTTGATTTTAGAGATAATCCCGCCGATTTTAATTCTTTTCGTCCTGTCAGGCCCGCTAATTTTAGAAATGCTGAGAACCTTGTTCTCGAAAACTTTTTCAAAATTTTTCAAAGGATGCGAACTGATAAAAAGGCCTAACAATTCTTTTTCCCAAGTCAGTTTTTCTTTTTCCGTGGCCAAAGCCGCCACGGCCAATTTAAAATTATTGTTTTTGTAACTGCTGACATTGTCGAAAAGTCCGCCCTGATTGTTGATTTTGGAATTTTGGGCATCTTTGGAATACTGAAGCAATGTTTCCAAATTTTGCAACAGTTGATTTCTTTCCGCCATTTTGTCAAACACGCCCGCCTTAATCAGACTTTCCAGAGATTTTTTATTTAAATCTTTAGAGCTGGTTCTGGCCAGAAAGTCCTGGATAGACAAATATGGTCCTCCCTTTTTTCTTTCGCTCACAATTGTCTCGACAATCCCCAGTCCCACATTTTTAATGGCTGATAAGCCGAAACGGATTTGGTTTTTATTCGGCACCACGCTGAAAAAAGTAAAACTTTCGTTGATATCCGGCGCTAAAACTTCCAGTTCCATTTTTTTGCATTCCTGGATTAAAATGGCAATTCTGTCCAGATCATGCCGTTCCGAAGTCAGTAGAGAAGCCATAAACTCAGCCGGATAATAGACCTTTAAGTAAGCTGTTTGAACAGCAATCATAGCGTAGCCCGTGGCATGAGAACGATTGAAACTGTAGCTGGCGAAAGGTTCAATCCAATTCCAGATTTGCTGGGCGATTGATTCTTTGATTTCATTCTTTTTACATCCCTCAATGAATTTTTCTTTTTGGGCCATCAGTAATTTTTTAATTTTTTTGCCGATGGCCTTTCTCAAAATATCAGCTTCAGCCAGAGTGAAGCCGGCTAATTCTTGGGCGATTTTCATAACTTGTTCCTGATAGATGGCGATTCCCTGGGTGTTTTCCAAAATCGGTTTTAGCCTGGGATGAAGATAGGTGATTTCCTGTTTCTTGTTTTTTCGGGCAATAAAATCAGGGATAAACTGCATGGGGCCGGGCCGGTAAAGGGCGACCATGGCAATGATGTCTTCAAAATTAGTCGGTTTCAATTGTTTCAGATACCGCTGCATGCCGGCTGATTCCAGCTGGAAAATGCCGACTGTGTTGCCTTGGCGCAAGAGCTGGTAAGTTTTTTTATCGTCGGCCGGGATATTTTCAATATCAATGTTCTTTTTATGGATGGCGTAAATGCGGGCCAAAGTATCTTCAATAATAGTTAAGTTTTTCAGCCCGAGAAAGTCCATTTTTAACAGGCCCAAATCTTCAATTGAATGCATTTCATATTGGGTGACAATGGCTGTGTCGTCTTGCGTCGGGTGCTGCAAAGGGACGATATTATCCAAAGGTTCATTAGAGATGACGACGCCGCAAGCGTGGGTGGAAGCGTGTCGGGCGACTCCTTCCAGTTTTTGGGCAAAATCAATCAGCTTTCTGGCCTGAACGTCAGATTCATAAAGCGAATGGAATTCGGGAATTCTTTTTAAGGTATCAGCTAAGGTTACCTTGGGGCCGGTCGGAATAATTTTGGCTACCATATCGCAGTAGCTGTAAGAATAACCCAGAGCCCGGCCGACATCTCTGACTACGGCTCGGGCCGCCATGGTTCCGAAAGTGATAATTTGCGAAACTTTGTCCCGGCCGTATTTTTCAGCCACATAATTGATGACTTCGTCTCTTCTTCGGTCGGTAAAGTCCATATCAATATCGGGCATGGAAATCCTTTCCGGATTTAAAAATCTTTCAAACAAAAGATTGTATTTCAGAGGGTCGATATTGGTGATATTCAGGAGATAGGCCACTAAAGAGCCGCCGACCGACCCTCGGCCTGGCCCCACCACAATTCTGTTTTCTTTGGCCCAATTGACAAAATCCTGAACAATCAGAAAATAAGAAGTAAAACCGGTTTTTTTAACAACTGATAATTCGTATTTCAATCTGTCGAGAACTTCTGGGGAGGGATTTAAGCCGTATCTTTTTACTAAACCTTGTTGACAAAGTTTTTCAATATATTCTTCCGGCGTTTCGCCCGAAGGCACGGTAAACTGCGGCAATTTTGTTTTACCGAGTTCAAATTGGAATTGGCAGGCTTCAACAATTTTTTGGGTATTGGCTATGGCTTCGGGAGTGGCCTTGAAGTCTTCAATCATTTTTTCGGGAGGTCGCATTGAAAAGTCATCAGTTTTCATGGTTAATCTCTCCGGGTCTTTGGCGTCGGCGCCCGTATTGATCAGCATCAAAATATCTTGAGCGTCAGCATCTTCCGGTTTCAAGTAATGAATATCATTAGTGGCGACGAGAGGCAGGCCGGTTTTTTTAGCAATTGAAATTATGGCTGTATTTACTTTTTTTTGTTCTTCCGAATGCGGATGGTTTTGCAGTTCCAAATAAAAATTTCCTTTACCAAAAATTCCTTCGTATTTCAAGGCCAGCTCCGTCGCTTCCTTGATCTTTTTGGCTAAAATCAATTGGGGAATTTTACCTTGCAGACAAGCGGATAAACCGATCAGTCCTTGGCTGTATTGGGTCAATGTTTCTTCGTCAATTCTGGGCCGATAATAAAAGCCCTCCAAATGGGCTTTAGTTAAAAGTTTAACGAGGTTTTTATAGCCTGTTTCGTTTTTGACCAATAAAATCAAATGGTATCTGGTATCATCAATGCCCGGTCTTTCCTGCGTCATTTTTTCAAAGGCGAGATATACCTCCGAACCGATGATGGGTTTAATTCCTTTTTCCTGCGCTTTTTTGTAAAACTCTACGGCACCATAAATATTGCCATGGTCGGTCAAAGCCACTGAATCCATGCCTAAAATTTTGACATAATCCAAGAGATCATCAATTTTCGGCAAACCATCAAGCAAGGAATAATGAGAGTGCACGTGTAAGTGAGTAAACTTTGGCATGATAATATGTAGTAATATATAAGTATATGACGAGATACCCTAATTTTCAAGAAGAGAAAAAATTATGGCGGCAAGGATTCAAACATGTGGCCGGCCTTGATGAGGCGGGCAGAGGGCCACTCGCCGGACCAGTAACGGCTGCGGCCGTCAAAGTCCGGCAATTTCCAATTTCCAATTTTCAATTTTCAAAACTTCGCGACTCTAAAAAACTTTCCGCAAAACAAAGAGAAAAATTCTATAAAATTTTGATAAAGCATCCGCAAATTAATTGGGGTGTAGGAATAGTTTCGGAAAAGATAATTGACAGAATTAATATTTTGGAAGCCACCAAATTAGCCATGGTCAAAGCCATAGCTAATTTAAAAACCGAATCCCGCGATAGCGGGATGAAGGTGAAGATGAAGACGAAGTCTTCATCGCCTACAAAAATTGATTTTTTAATTTTAGATGGAAACTTCAGAATAAACTCAAAGATACCGCAAAAGCCGGTTGTCAAAGGAGACGAAAAAGTTTTTTCTGTAGCTGCGGCTTCCATCTTAGCCAAAGTGACGCGAGACAGAATAATGGTAAAATACGACCGGAAATATCCTCAATACGGCTTCGATAAGCATAAAGGCTATCCGACAAGGCACCATTTTAGAATGCTGAGAAAATACGGCCCCTGTAGAATTCATCGAATGACTTTTAGACCAGTGAGAACTTGCAGGCAAAAATAATATATGTTAATATAATCTTTAGTTTAACTTTAATTTGACTGAGCGAAGGAACATGGCCCATCCTAAATGGAATACAACCAAGGGAAAAAGAAACAAACGCCGGATGCACCTTTTCATCAAACCTGCGGCTATTTCAGTTTGCCCCAAGTGCGGCCAGCCTTTATTGTCTCATACCGCCTGTTTGAACTGCGGTTATTATAAAACCAATGAAGTGATTGACGTCATGAAAAAATTAACCAAGAAAGAAAAGAAATTAAAGGAAAAAGAAATAGCGGTTAAAGAGGCTGAAGAATCGCAGAAAGACAAAAAACCTTTAACTTGGGAAGAAATGTCAAAAAAGTAGTATGGCCTCCAGACATCTTTCAAGATCAATCGCGATGCAGTCTTTATACGAATGGGATTTTTCCGAGAAAAAGACAGGTTTGGAATCTATTGCGGAAAGAAATATTAAAGAATTCGGTCCCGGATTGGAGGATACGAGCTTGGTTTGGCAGATAATCACGGGAGTAATAAAAAATCTGACGGAACTTGATAAAATTATTGAAAAGGCGGCGCCCGAATGGCCTATTTCGCAAATTACCATTGTTGACAGGAATATTTTAAGAATCGGTCTTTACGAATTAATTTACGCCAATAAAGATGAAGTTCCTCCCAAGGTGGCGATAAACGAAGCGATTGAATTGGCCAAAAGTTTTGGCGGAGAAAGTTCAGGCCGATTTATCAACGGAGTCTTGGGAACAGTATACAAAGAATTAGAAACTAAATAGATGATTCAGGACTTTTCAAAGTTAGAGAAAAAATTAGGATTGAAATTTAAAAAGAAAGATTTATTGATTCAGGCTTTTTGCCATCGTTCGTATCTGAACGAGAATCCGGATTTTTATCTGGAGAATAACGAAAGATTGGAATTCTTGGGAGACGCAGTTTTGGAACTGGTGATTACCGAAGACCTTTATATAAAATATCCCCAAAAATCAGAGGGGGAGTTGACTAATTGGCGGGCCGCTTTGGTTAATGCTAAAATACTGGGGGATTTGGCTGGAGATCTAAACTTTAATGATTATCTTTTGCTTTCCAAAGGAGAGTTGAAAGAAACCGGCAAAGCCCGCCAATATATTCTGGCCAATAGCTTTGAAGCGATAATCGGAGCCATTTATCTTGACTCGGGTTATAAAGAATGCCAAAAATTCATTAAAAAATATTTAGTTAAAAGATTACCGGAAATTATCAAAGAAGGCCTTTTTAAAGACGCAAAATCCAATTTTCAGGAACAGGCGCAGGAAAAGTCCGGCTTTACCCCGACCTATAAAGTTATGAAGGAATGGGGGCCGGATCACGCGAAAATTTTCACCATCGGCGTTTTTTTGGGAAATGAGTTAGTCGCTGAAGGCCAAGGTTCTTCAAAACAGGAAGCGGAAGAAGCGGCCGCCAAAAACGCCCTGGGAGTTAAACACTGGTAAATAAAAAATTTATGCTTACTATTAGATTTTTTAGACAAAGCAAGAGGAATCAGCCCGCGTTTAAAATCGTGGTGGCTGACAAAAGAAACTCATCTACCCGAGGCCGTTTTGTTGAAGAAGTCGGGCATTGGAATCCTTTGAGCAAAGAAAAGATTTTAAATCAGGAAAGAATTAAATACTGGTTGTCAGTCGGAGCTCAACCTTCGGCGACGGTTTTTAATTTATTGGTTTCGGAAAAAATTATTGAAGGTAAGAAAAAGATAGATGTGCATAAAAAATCAAAGAAAAAGGTAGAAGCTGTAGCACCCGTCGTAACTGGTGCAACTCCCGCTGCTCCCGTCGTACCAGCCGCACCTGTCGCGTCCGTTACTCCTCCTGCACCCGCTGCTTCTCCCGTTCCAGCCGCTACGCCCGAACCGCCAAAACCAGTAGGAGAAGACATGTCTTCAGTAGCTTTAGCTAAGGAGGAAAAACTAGTAGAAAAACCAACTCAAATAATAGAAGAAAAAAAGTAAATTAAAAATAAGGGAGGTGAATAGGCTTGGAAACGAGCTTTGTCACGATAGATGGTTACGAACTTAAGATGCGGATGAAGGGCGAAGGATTGTCAATTCTTATTCTGCCTGGTGGTGGCGAATCTATCCAGCCGTATTATCCTTTACAGGATAGATTGGCAGATAAACATTATAAGGTTTATCTGCCTGAACTGCCGAGTTTACCCGGTGAGAGATTTTCTCCACGGTTTATGTCTCTTGAAGACTGGGCAGATTGGCTTGATAAGCTCTTAGTCGTTCTATCCATAGAAACCACCGTTCTGATTACGCATTCTTACGGCGGACGAATAGCGCTACAATATATCTTGGAGAATCTGCAGAAATGTTCCGCCGCAGTTTTCATCAGTCCGGGATTAACGAATAATCGGTGGCAATATATCTTTTGGCACTACTTATTCGGCGAAACGGTTCGTTTTTTCCATCTTTATCCATTTTTGCCAAAAGGAATGAGGTGGATGAGAAATGATAATGCCTACAAGTCAGCTCTGTTATTATTGTCTCCAATAAAGGAAAAACAAGAACTGAAAATTCCTTCGCTGGTTCTTGTCGGGAAAAGAGATCCTATCAGGATTCTGATTACCGGTTGGAAAAAGCTGGCAGGGGAAATAACTGTTCAAGAAATGGATTGGGATCATTCGCCCCAGAAACGGGCGCCGGAAAGTTTAGTGGAGGTTATCGATAAGTTTATAAAAAATGAGGCCTGAAAGGACATATGTCCGGGCCTCATTATTTATTTTCGCTTTTGTTCCGCAAAAGCTTGACCATTGACAAAAACAAAGAATGTATGGTATAATATAGGTATCAAGAGAGGAGAGATCTTGATTTGATGGTCGAAGAGATAAGTCTCTTCTTCATCTTCGCTCAGTTATACTTCGCTCGATATTTGACTCAGCTCTCCTTTTGGAGAGCTGATTTGTTTAGACGAAGAGAAAAATAAAGCTCTTTTTAACTGCTCTTCTCATAAGGGAGGAGATAAAAATAAGGGAACGAACGAAAACGAAAGGAAGGAAGGAAAAATGAAAAGAATGATAGTAATACTAGCACTGTTAGTGGTTGTGGGGACGGGGATGTTCTCGACACCAGCGTTGGCTGCGGCCAATTTGGTCACTGATAATCTGACCATAACTCCGGCATCTGTCGGAGTTGGGGGAAATGTGACCATAACTTATATGGTTACCAACACTGGCGACGTCATCGGCAGTAAAACATTGTCGTTGAAAATAGACAATGTCCCGGTGACTAGTTCCGTTATAACTTTGCCGGCTGGCGGAAGTCTGAAAATGCCTTTCACTACCAGTTCCAGTAAACCCGGGACTCACACTGTCAGCGTTGACACTATTAGCGGAGCGTTTACAGTAACAGCTCCGGTGCCGACACCAGCACCATTTATTGCGCCAATGCCTACGCCAGCACCTACACCGACTCCGACACCAACGCCGAAACCGACGACAGTTACACCAACTCCGAAACCTACACCAATTCCGACTCCGACACCAACTCCGATACCTACGCCGACGCCTACACCGAAACCGGCGCCGAGACCCGTAGGACCTGATTGGTTGCTAATCGGAATTATCATTGGTGCGGTCATAGTTATGGGAATCGCCGTCTGGGCAATAATCAGGCGGAGGAGAGTACAATCCTAAGGTTTCTCGGTGACCAATTACCGAGGCGTGGTATTCAACCAGAAGAGGAGCCACGTAATAAATAAATCCTCTTTCTTCCAGAGATTCTCAATAAACAAGCTTTTGCGTAGCAAAAGCGCAGATGGCGAAGAAATTGTTATTTCTTCTTCAGCTACACTTCGTTTGCTTGGAGAAGAGAAATAAATTTCTCTTCGACTAGTTGGGAGTTTGCGGAAGAAAAATAAAGTATTATAATATTAATATAGGATGCAATCGAGAACATAGGTTCTCGTTTAAGATATTTACAATAGAATAGGAGGTAAATAAATTATGCCTAAGACAGAAGAGAGTGTTGAAGACTTTAAACGACTGGCAGATCCTATACTGTCTCTTCCAGATGGCTCTTTGAGATATAGACTCATTCAAGCCATAAGGAATGCTGAAACTAAGGCAGACGCTTCTGCAGCAGTAAAAGCGATCGTGCTGAATGTCCGTCCCGGGGAATTCGCTGTCAATTCTCATATAACGGAGGCCGCTGCCAGTTTGTGGGTTCTCAAGAGAAAATTAGGGTACAAGGCTTTTGGAGAAATAATCCAGGCGAACTCCGAAGATGACGGTAACGTTAGTAAAGAACCATTAAAACCATTGTCCTCCAAAGAAAATAACAACGGCAATGGCAAGGATAGATGCCTTACTTGCGGGACACCGATAGAAAGGAGTACTCCTTGTCCTCTTTGCGGCAGGCCTACCACATTAGAGGATTAGTCGGGAAGGGCGGAGTCAAGCGAAGCTATCCATCGCTTCGCCTTGACTCCGCCTACACATCTTAGCTTATAAAATAATTTGTGGATTAAGATGTGTAAAAAACTGAGTCCAGAGGCGCTTTTCCCCCGCCAATAATACTCTCTCTCCGAAGCTGGTATTTATACCAGCGAGGAGGAAGAAGAGAATTTTATTCTCTTCGCCCTCCGTTGCCGGGGGAGGAGCACCTCTTGACTCAAACAAAGTAAAAGAATATAATTGAAAACATACAGTTAAGTTTTAAAGGTCGTAATTATCAAATAATCTGTAATACTGTAAGATTTATGGCAGAGAAAAAAACGTCTGACCAGGATTTTCTTGAATTTTTAATCAAATCCCTGGTTGATCACCCAGATGAAGTCAAAATCGACCGCAAGGTTGATGAAATGGGAGTTCTGCTTTCTTTGAAAGTGAATCCCGAAGACATGGGTCAGATCATCGGCAAGGAAGGTTCGACCGCCAGATCCATCAGATCTCTGGTTCGCATCGTCGGTCTCAAAAATCACGCGAGAGTGAATTTGAAGATCGAAGAACCGGAAGGTGGCCGAGTTATGCGCCAGCCGAAAGTAGAAGGAATTGACGATTTGAAGTTGTAAAATCCTTCGAATTTAGAAAAAACTGTGTTATTGTAAAAGATAGCGCAGTTTTTTCATAGCGAGCCCACTTTTATATGGTAACGTTTGATATCATTACAATTTTCCCCAAAATTTTCGATTCTTATTTGAAAGAATCTTTTATTAAAAAAGCGCAGGAAAAAGGAAAAATCAAGATAAGAATCCATAATTTAAGGGATTATACTAAAGACCGCCATCACACTGTGGACGATCGGCCTTTTGGCGGGGGACTGGGAATGGTGCTTAAGATCGAACCGATATTTAAAGCACTTCGGGCTTTAACTAAATTAAAAATTAAAAATTCAAAATTAAAAATTACAGATAAAAATTCAAAAATAATATTATTTACTCCTCGCGGCAGAAACTTTAACCAAAGATTGGCATATAAACTTAGCAAATTGAATAGGTTAATTTTTATCTGTGGTCGGTATGAAGGGGTGGACGAAAGAGTGGCTAAAAAACTGGCGGATATGGAAATATCCATAGGGGAATACGACTTAATGGGCGGAGAATTGCCGGCAATGATAATTATTGAAACAATCGCCAGATTGATTCCGGGCGTTCTGGGGAAACCGGCGTTGTTAAAAGAAAGAATCACTAAGGACAAAGGATTTATCGAATATCCGCAGTATACCCGCCCCGAAGTTTTTAATCCTAAAAAAGGAAAAAAATGGCAGGTTCCCGAAGTTTTGCTATCCGGTAATCACAAAAAAATCGAAGAATGGCGAGCTAAGTACGGCAAAACCATTGGCAGCTGAAATGAATTAAAAAATTCATTGAGGCGTGAAATGAGTCGGAGACTCATTGAACATTAATAAATTTTCTGCTATTATTTATCGCGTAAACCACTGGGTAGGTGCCGGAGTCTGGTCAATCGGGTCAGTCTGTAAAACTGATGCTTTCGGGCTACGCAGGTTCAAATCCTGCCCTACCCACAGAAAATTTTTTGATACCTTTTGGTATTAAAAAAGTTTTTGAAGGATGGGCGTGTTGAGAATCTGTCTTACTGTTATGCCTTCGGGCAACTCTTCAAATAGCGAGCTCTGCGTAGCGGAGCGAAGCTGGAGAAGAGAGCGAAGCTCTCTTCGACCCTGCCCTACCCACATGAGACGATGAAGCTTTGGCTTATTAGTCAAAGAGGATAAATCCTCTTTTCCAGTTGCGCTTTCGCGAAGCGAAAGCTTACTGCCCAAGTAGCTCAGTCAGCAGAGCACATCTTTGGTAAAGATGAGGTCAGCAGTGCAATTCTGCTCTTGGGCTCAAAAGAATAGGTAAAAGTCGATGAAATAAATTTCATCTCCAGCTGCGTTTTTACATATAAATTATTAAAGAATAAAAACTTGCTTTATGGCGACAAAAAGAAAAACGTATACTAAACTTCAATGTGAGGTTTGCAAGAGGATTAATTATTTTTCTCACAAGTCCAAAGATACGGTCGAGAAGAAAGAGAAAAAGTTGAAATTGAATAAATTCTGCAAATGGTGTCGAAAGCACACGCCTCACGTTGAGTCAAAGAGATAAATCTCTTTTCCATCTGCGCTAACGCTTGCTAGTCGAAGAGATAAAGAGGAGGGGGCATATTTCAATGGCAGAATAATGGTCTCCAAAACCGTTGATCCCTGTTCGAGTCAGGGTGCCCCCGCCAAGGCAAAATAAAATAAAGAATACCCCGGAAAGGGGTATTCTTTATTTTATTTTGAATGAGGAATTAATTCGTTAAATCCGTCGATAATTGATCCTAAAAATTTTTCCAGAGAGGTGCTGGGTGGGGGAGGAGTTTCAGGCGGTGGCGGGGAGCTTTCTGGCGGGACAAAATTCTGCGGATGTTGTTGAATAACCGGTGACACAGAACCTTGCGGTGGTTGGTTAGTCGGCTGCGGCTGTGCCGGCCCTAAATTTCCTTCCGGCGGCGGTTGTCGCCCGGGAAGCAACTCTTGCCCGGGCATTATTTGTTGGCCGGGTTGCAGCGGAAGAGGGCCATTTTGGCAATTTTCTCCTTGGCAGGGCGGGTTCTGTGCTCCGGGTTGATTAGGATTTACTTGAGGTTGTTGCTCGCCGGGCTGACCGGGCTCAGATTCTCCGGGAGGCGCTCCGCATTCCTGGCGATGAGTACTGCAATATGCTTCGCATTCTTCAGGGCTTGTGCATCCGCCAGGTCCTGTTTGCTTAACGTTATTGTCTTGTGGTCCTTGCTGTATATTTTGGCATTCATCAGGATGAGATTCGCAATAAGCTTTGCATTCTTCCTGACCCTTACATCCCCCAGGTCCAAAAGGTACGCCTCCGTTTGGACTCTTTGAAAAACATTCTCCCATTTTATCACCCATTTCTTTGGAAGGCATGGCCGTTCCAGCTTTCAACTTTTCAACGAGG
The DNA here is from genome assembly GCA_036171555.1 of Parcubacteria group bacterium. Lineage (GTDB taxonomy): Bacteria > Patescibacteriota > Minisyncoccia > Minisyncoccales > JAVHRH01 > JAVHRH01. Next base: position 11,542 of record JAVHRH010000031.1, read on the forward strand.
TCTGTCCCAAAAAGAGATGTTAAACAATCTATTACTTCTGGAGGCGAAGTCTCTAAAGCGTTTTTCATCTGCGTTTTTCCTTCTTCCATTTTTCGCAAGTCTTCTGCCGGGATAAGACCGTTATCTTTGGCAAAATTAAAGCAAGTTTCTTGATTGTCAGGATTGTTACAAAAAGCTTCGCATGCTTCCTTGCCCTTGCAATCTCCCGGGCCTTTCCCCCGGGTCTTTTTCGCCATGACAGCATTTTCTTCAGACATCATTCCTGCCGCCATGGCAAAATTCATACACTCGTCAAAGTGTTCATCCTGCGCACAATAGATGTCGCAGGCATCTTTACCTTTGCAAGGAGGCGGTTTTACCCCTTGCTTTAACGCTTGCAGCATTTTTTGAGCATCAGCTTTTTCCTGTTCCGGCATCAAACCGGCTTCAATAGCAAAAGTCATACAAACTTCCATATTATCGGGTTGACTGCAGTATGCATCGCAGGCATCTTTTCCCTTACAGGGAGGGGGCTTAACGCCCTTTTTTACGGCCTGCAACATTTTTTGGGCATCTTCAAGCTCTTTGCCTTGTATAAAACCGGCAGTGGCGCCAAAAGTAATGCATTCTTCCATGTGGCTGGGATCTTCACAATAAGCGTCGCAATTTTTTTTGTTGCCGCAAGGCGGCGGCTTTACTCCTTTGGCTATAGCCGACTGGACCATTTTCGCTTCGGCTAACTCTTGGGTAGTGAGCAAATTATTTTTTTCGGCAAAAGAGATGCATTCATCAATATGGCTGATGTCGTTGCAATAGGTCTCGCAGGCGTCCTTGGTTTGGCAGCCTCCGGGAGCGCTGTCCTGAGCCGCTATAAATTTCTCAGCAATATTGATTTCTTGCTCTGACATCAGGTTATTTTTTTTGGCAAAAGATAAACAGCTTTCTACGTTTTCAGATTTATCGCAATAAAGTTTGCAGTCGGCTTCATCCTGGCAATTACCCAACTCTTTTACCGGGTATTGGATATCGGCCGCCAGGGCTGAAGTAATTGCTAAAAAACTCAAGATAAAAATTATAAAACAAGTTTTCTTCATATACTAAGTTTTTATTTTTAAAAACGAAGGTGAAGAAGAGGACGAATTCCTCTTCGCCTAATCAAATGGGTTAGTTTTTATGTTTTTAATGGGGTTAGCGGCGTCGGCCGGATTGATATTCGGCTTGTTTTCGAGAGGATTAGTATTTAAAGATGGTAAAGTGCCTTGGGTTGAATTTTCAATTATTTTGTCTAGTGCGTCTTTGTTTTTTTCCAAAGCTCTCAAGACGCTGTTTTTAGACCACTGCCAATAAAAATAACCGCCGGCCGCTAAGACGATAATTAATAAAACAATTGCGATGATTATTTTTTTCTTTTTTACCATAAGTTTTTATTTTATTAAGTCAAAGAGACTTCGTCTCTTTTCCATCTGTGCTTTTGATTTGCAAAAGCTTGCTCTTTGACCTTTCGTATTAATTATATAATTATTATATGTTATTGCCAACAACATTCAATGTTTATAGGGAGCTTTATTTTTCTTTCAGAATGTCTTAAAATAAAGAGGTATTGGTGGTCGATGAAGCTAAAGCTTCGTCTTCATCTTCGTTTTCACATATAAATTATAAATCAAAGAATAAAAACTTGATAAAAAAAGTAATCGGTTTCTTTTCGGGTTCTCCAATCGGCTATCTGTCTGGCAGTTTTTTTGCCGGCTCCCAGACCGGCCAGTCGGGCTTAATTAACCCGGTTATTTTTAATATAGGAGACATACAAATTCACCTTCATCATTGGCTGATTTCTTTTATGGTTCTGCTTTTTACCCTTCTCTTTTTAAGAAAAAAAGTTAATTTTCCCACTTTGTTTTTGTCTTTTTCCGTGGGGGTTATGAGCGGTTTAATTCTACAAGGGATTTTTTCTTATAATGACTGGCGCAAAGTTTTTTTACTTCAGGGATAACCTCAAGCTTAAAACAAAAAATCCCGCTGAAACGGGATTTTTTGTTGAAATTCTTTATTTCGTCAAAAAAGACGGCAGTTTCAGGCCCATTTTAGAGACATTATTCAAAATAGAGCCGACTAAAGCCAGAATGATTAAGTAATAAGCCAAGCCAGTTATCATTGATAGAGTCGGCAGCGCTTGAGCTGCTAATTCTAAAACGGCAAAACCCAAAACATAAGCTAAAACTCCCTTTTTCATAAAACCGGCTAATTTTCCCAAACAAAATTCTTTTTTGAGTAAAGCCGCGATAATTCCCAAAATTACGTCAATCAGTATCAAAATAACTATCCAATAGATTTGGCTGGTGGCGAATAAAGCGATAAATCCTGCCATAGAGTACATTTTTTTTAGATAATAATAAAACTCGACCTTTAAATTGAAATTACTATATTTTACCGCCGCAGCAAAACAAAGCAATAGAGTTTTGCACATGCTTTGCGCTCAAAGAAACTTCGTTTCTTTTCGACCTTCACATTGCCCTTAGTGGGCAATGTTTGGTGGTTGATTTTTAAGTCAAAATCAGCTAACCTAATATTATGGAAAAAATAAACAAAAAAATTATTTTTGGAGCGGTTATTGTTATTTTAGTTGTTTTCGCCATCTATCAAGGTTTTTTCAAAAAAGAAAAAACCGGTTTGAATTTGGTGGGAGTCGCTCAGGGGAACTTGGTGCAGGAAGTTTCAGAAACAGGGCAGGTTAAAAAGGGTGAGGCCGTCAGTCTGAATTTCAAAAATTCAGGTATTATTGAAAAAATTTATGTAGCGGTGGGTGAAAAGGTGAAAGCCGGCGACATTTTAGCTAAATTGAAAACAGATGACCTGAACATTCAACTGCAAGATGCCGCAGCCGGCCTTTCTTTAGTCCAGGCGCAATTGGCTAAATTGCTAGCCGGAGCCGGTACTGACGAAATCCAAATCAGCCAGACTGCAGTAGCCAATAGTCAGATCAGTTTAGATACAGCCAATAAAAACTTAAAAGACGCTTACGGATCAGCCCAAAATACGTTAAACGATGTTTACTTGAAAACCTATAACGCTCAAAATGCGGTAGGTAACATTCAGAGAACTTATTTTTATAAAAATGACCAGGAAGGATTAAGTCTTAAAGAAGAGCAAAATGAAATAGCCACGGCGATTAGCCAAATTAAATCGCAAATTGATCTGGTTCAAAGTGACAATTCCAATCAAAACATTGATTCAGCCTTGTCTCAATCAGCTGTCGCAGCTAATAATATTGCTAATAATTTAGCGGCTATCCGCGAAATCTGTGAAACGATAAGTTATCGGGATGCGGTTTCTTCCACCGATAAAACAACCCTAGATACTCAAAGAACCAATATCAATACTGTTTTGACCAATCTTATTACCAGCCAGCAAGCTATTACCACTAAAAAATCAGCCGTTGATTCGGCTGCGGGCGCATTAAAAACAGCCGAAGACGAGCTGGCTTCAGAAGTCGCTCCTCCTCGGCCTGAAGATGTTAATTTGTATCAAGCACAGGTGGCTCAAGCCGAAGCAAAGGTTCAGCTTTTGGAAAATCAAATTCAAGACGCCAAATTAAAAAGTCAGGTTGCCGGGCAAATAGTTGATATTAAAAAAGAAGTCGGGGAATTAGCTCAACCAAGTATGTCA
>JAVHRH010000032.1:0-3179 GCA_036171555.1 Parcubacteria group bacterium
AAAAAGATTGGTTCGAACTTCCGCATTGCCGACCGCACTTTGTTTTTGGATTTCAAAAATGCCTTCAAAATTGCGGAAAAATACCATGCCGACCCCGCAAATGCGGGGGAGGTTCCAATCAATTTCGCTGAATGTAAAACTTGGCGGAGGCGGGAGGATTCGAACCTCCGATACCATTTCTGGCATACCGCATTTCGAGTGCGGCCCATTCGTCCGCTCTGGCACGCCTCCTTTTTACATTACTGAGTTCAGATAAATACTAGCCGTTCCTGTCCGAAGATTCAATGAGTTTTTTGATGATAGCGGTTATAATTTGCGGTTCAGCTTTGCCTTTGAGTTTCGGCATTAATTCTTTCATAACTTTGCCCATATCAGAAATGGCTTTCGCTCCGGTATTTTTTATCGCTTCTTTGGCGAGATTTTCAATTTCTTCTTCGGAAATCTGCTCCGGCAGATATTTTTTCAAAATTTCAATTTCGTTTTCTTCTTTTTTAGCCAATTCCTCCCTTTTACCTTGCCGGTATAAAACAACGGCCTCTTTTCGTTTTTTTATTTCGGAAAAAATCAAATCAACTATTTCTTCATCGGTTAGCTCGCTCTTTTTTACCAAATCTTCTTCTTTTATTTCTTTTTCGGTCTTTGTGATTTTATATCTTTTATCTTTTTCTTTGTTTGAAATCGCGGCTTTGACAAGCCGCAAAGTGGAAAGCGTTAACTCTTCTTGATTTCTAAGAGCATTTATAAAATTTTCTTCAATTTTTATTTTTAGGGACATGTTAATTATTTTTTCTTAATATTAATAAACCTGTTTTTATCTCTTTTTATAACTTTATTAAAACTTTTTCTTATGGCTTTATCTAAATCTATTTTATTTGAATTAGCGAAACAAACTAACGTATAAATTATATCACCGATTTCCTCTTCAAGTTCCTGTTCCTTTTCGCTGCTTTTTTTGGGTTTTTCGCCGTAAAGATGATTTACTAAACGGGCGAACTCTCCGCATTCTTCGTAAAGCCTCGCCAAAATTGACAACGGCGACCAGTACTTCCAATCGTTTTCCCTAAACCACTCATCTAATTCTTTTTGATATTTTTTCATAATTATAGATTAACGATTGGTGGTGTTTGTTTGAAAAAATCAGAACCCATTTTGCGGAGAACCCCGAAAGCCAATGGAGACTCGGCATGGCAAATAACGCATGCTACCACTATACTATATGCGCATTATTTTACTTTATATTTCCTTAGTCCGTTTTGCAACTGCAATAAAAATTTTTTATCTCTACTTGCGGGATGGGGCAAATATTCACATACCAAATTATTTTTTATAAGGGCTTCTTCCATATACCTACCCAATGCTACCAATTTATAATCACTTGTGATTAATTTTTTTAGCCTTGATATCGTCTTATTAGAAAGAACCCTTGCGCCCTCCTCTTTTTTATTTTTCCATAAATCAAAGAACTCCGGTTTAATATTTAAATCATCTGTGATTTTACGCAAAACTCTCCCAGATCTTGTTTTTATATGAAATGGTTCTTCAAAACTTTTTGGATATCCTCCAATTAAAACTAATTTCATTTGGTGGACCTATGGGGAATCGAACCCCAACCTCCTCCATGCCATGGAGGCGTAATACCATTTTACTATAGGCCCATAAAAATTGTCGCGAATCAACGATTATTTAAATTTTGAAATGTTCAATTAATCTTTCAATAGATTTTCGCTTTTTCCAATTTTTAATCTGTGACTCTCGCCTTCTTGCGCTTTTTAAATCTTCATGCTCTTCAAAATATAACAGATTCCAAGGAATAAATCTTTGTGTGGACCTTACCAACCCTCTATTATGCTGATTCAGCCTTAGTTGAATATTGCCGCAACTTCCGGTGTAATAAGATTTATTTTGTGATGATTCTAATATGTAAACGTAAAACATTTCAAAATTTTATAGATTAGGACGAATACCGCGTAATGCTCCCGAAAAATAATCCCGACTTTGTCGAGGATATATTTTTCGAGGATCCTCGATTTTGTCCCGATGCCTTTCGGCGTCGAGGATTCACGACATAATTTTTGCAAATTATGTCGGAATACAAAATCGGGACATTTTACTATGGGCCCGTTATTTCAAACTTCTGTGGGCGTTAGAGGGATTGGACCTCTGACCTTTTCGATGTCAACGAAACGCTCTACCACTGAGCTAAACGCCCATTTTCCATTATTATAAGTTATTAAATCTTTCCTGGCAATATTTTTTGAATTATATTAATTAGAACAAGCACTATCTATTTTTGGGAAGTTGCTATTCCTACATAAAATGCTACAATGAAAATATGCGGGTTCATTCAATGGAAAAAATCAAAGAGTTAAAAAAATTAAGAAAGAGAGGTTATAGTATAAATGAACTGGTAGAGAAATTACTTATCCCCAGAACTACGGTATGGCATCATGTCCACAATGTCAAAATTTTACCAAAATATCTTCCAATATTAAACGCTAAACGAGGCGGAAGCGCAAAACTTAAGCAAAAAAATTGGGAAAGAGCGAGAATAAAAGCTCAAGAGTTATTGGAAGGCCTTAATAAAAATTTTTTAATCGCGATTGCCATGCTTTATTGGGGCGAAGGAAGCAAAAAGGTATGCGAATTTATTAATTCTGATGGAAAAATGATAAAATTATATTTGACTGTATTGAGAAAAGTGCTTAATATCTCAGAAAAAGACATAAAGCCGACTATGAGAATATTTTCAGGAATGGATAAAAAAGAATGCCTAAATTATTGGTCGCGCATCACAAAAATATCAAAGGACAAATTTTTGATTAGATTTAATGATGGAGGAAAAAGAGGGAGAACTAAATACGGAATGTGCAGAATAACTATTAAAAAAGGGAGTAATGTTTTAAAATTAATGCATTCGCTAAGAGACCAGATTTTTGAAAAAATGATGAAGGAAATATAAGCTTTATTTACGCGCCCTCGTAGCTTAATTGGATTAAAGCAGTTCCGTCCTAAGGAAAAGATTAGAGGTTCGACTCCTCTCGAGGGCACAACGCTAAGCGTTGTTATCGGGACGCTAAACGTCACGCAAAAATAATAAAAAAATGAAAGGGTGGGGTGGCCGAGTGGTTTAAGGCGGCAGTCTTGAAAACTGCTATACCTGAAAGGGTATCGTGAGTTCG
>JAVHRH010000033.1:0-3178 GCA_036171555.1 Parcubacteria group bacterium
TTAACGATTTTCTCTTTGTCAAACCCGGTAACAATTTCTCCGTCGATATCAAGCACCGGAATAGACATTTGGCCTGATTTTTCAATCAATTCATCTCTCGCTTTTTCGTCATGCGTCACATCAATCTCTTCAAAACTGACATTATGTTCTTTCAAAAACAGCTTTAAAGTGTAGCAGTAAGGGCAGCCGACCGTGGTGTAAACTTTAACAGTCATAGCGGAAAATTATTGGGCACAACTGCCGCCGTTAGAAACACCTGCACTCTGGCTGGCGAGCGGCTGAGAGCATTCCCCGGGAGAAACATTAAATCCCGAACATATCGCATTAAGATATGCCTGAGAATTGCCATACTGATAAACCGAATCACTTTTTACTCCGTTAATTATCAATGTCGGACTGCCGCTTACGCCAGCCGCATTGGCAGTAGCTGCCTCAGTTTTTAACAAGGAAAGGCTGTCCGAAGAAACACAGTCATTTATGGCTGAAACATCCGCTCCCGCTTTCCCGGCTGCGGCCTGCCAGCAGGAACCATCGCTACCGCAATTATCATTCACGTAGGTCACAAACTGCCACCATTTATTCATTCCCGATTTTTGCAGAACGCAAACCTCTCTTTGGTCTTCAGTAACCTCTTTCTGGCCATGCAATGAACTCACGGTGCCGTTATCGACGCTGACAATATAATGAATGTTCCAATTAACTTTATCTTTCAACAAATTATAAACCGACAGCATTGTGTCCTCGGCCTGATTCCCATAAGGGCAAAAACCCATGACGAAGAGTTCGACGTCGGGCTTGTCTGCCTTGGGAATCTGGGTATTAGTGCTGGTTGAATTACCCGATTCGGTTTGAGCGGTTGAAGTAGCCTCGGCTAAACTGTAACCTGAAGGGAATAACAATTTCCCGTCGCGGCTGGCATAAGAATCGTATGTTTTACCGTTAATCGAAAGCTGCAATTTATAAATATCGCCTTCCTGGACGATACTGGTTAAGGTAGCTGTATCGCCACCATTAACATTGGTTTTGATATATTTTATCACTAAATCACCTACTTCCTTGGCGGACAATATCTTTATTTTGGATTGATCCAAATAAAGAAAAGCTCCGACGACTAGAACGGCGGCGACGATAATGGAAATGGGAATAATGAATGTTTTAATTTTTCCGAATATAGGCAACATATGTTTTAATTATAGTTTATCTAATTTTCTTAGTCAAAGAGGATAAATCCTCTTTTCCATCTTCACTTTTGTTTCACAAAAGTTCGCTATTTAATTCTTTTAGCAAGAGTTGAACATTAATTTTATATGTTTTGCAAACTTCCCCGATTTTAAGATTTTCCATTTCGAGCTTTGCCATGGGACAGCCCAAACACGGCACATTAAACTTAGCCAAAATTTCAGCCGTTTTGGGGTTTTGCAAAAGTTCTGATAAGGTTGTCTCTTTAGTAAATTTAGGCATCAAGATAAATTAGAAATTTATTGCAGATCGAAACGAACCCGAAGGTTCGTTAAGCATAAACTACATCGCTAACCGGCAAGAAAACCACCATCAATTACTACTATGGAACCGGTCATATAAGAAGATTCTTCTGTGGCTAAAAACAAAACTAAATTAGAAATTTCTTCCGGTCTTCCCATCCGCCCCATTGGAACTCGAGCGAGTAAAGCTTTTTTCATGTCTGGCAAGTCTTTCAGAACATCAAGCATTGGGGTTTCAATAAATCCGGGAGCAATAGCATTAACTCGAATATTATAAGGAGCTAATTCCACTGCCAGAGATTGTGTCATGGCCGCTATTCCACCCTTTGAAGCACAGTAATGGGCATTGTACGGAGCACCAAATCCAACTTGTCCCATTTCTATCGAAGCAATATTAACTATGGTTCCTGATTTTTGCTTCACCATTTCTTTGACCGCCGCCTGAGCACAAAGAAAATATCCCTTTAAATTAATATCCAACACCCTATCCCAATCCTCCTCTTTCATTTCTAAAAAAGACACCATTGGAGCGATGCCGGCATTGTTGACTAAGACGTCTACTTTGCCGAATTTCTCAATTGTTTTTTTGACCATTTCATCAACCTCTGCTTTTTTGGTCACATCAACTTTGATTGCCAGACCTTCGCCGCCCGCTTTCTGAATTTCATCAACCACCTGCTGGCATTCCTCTTGGGAAATATCGGAGACTACTACTTTTGCTCCGGCCTTGGCTAATTTCAAAGCATGAGATTTTCCCATGCCCCTTCTCGCTCCGGTAATAATGGCGACTTTTCCTTTTAAATCTTCGTACATAATAAAATAAATTTTTAATTTCTAATTTTCAATTTTTAATTTGCCGACCTTATTTTATGTTTCAGTATAGCAAAATATTAAAATTTTGTCTTGTATCTTTTCATCAGGAGTGCATTAGAAACGACACTGACAGACGAAAAAGCCATGGCCGCTGCGGCGATAACCGGGCTTAAAAGAAAACCGGTGAAAGGATATAAAATTCCGGCGGCTATGGGAATACCAATTGTATTGTAAAAGAAAGCCCAGAAAAGATTTTGTTTTATCTTCTTCAAAGTATATCTGCTTAAATCAATGGCCGTGATAACGTCACGCAGGTCGTCTTTTATCAGAACCATTTCGCCCGTTTCCATGGCGACATCTGTCCCCGAGCCTAAAGCAATGCCCAAATCAGCTTGCGCCAAAGCCGGGGCATCATTAATGCCATCGCCCACCATGGCCACAATATTTCCCTCGCCTTGCAGTTTTTTAATTTCAGCTGCCTTTTCCTGCGGCAGCACTTCGGCTAAAACCTTGTCTATGCCGACTTGACGGGCTATCGCTTCTCCCACTCTTTTATTGTCGCCAGTAATAATGGCGGCTTTCTTCCCCATTTTATGAATCATCTCAACGGCTTCTTTGGAATATTCTTTTAACGTATCGGCCACAGCAATCAATCCTAAAATATCTTCATCGGTTGACAGAATCATGGCTGTTTTGCCCTCATCTTCAAGTTTGGTTATTTTTTCTTCAACAGCACTATAATCAATTTTATTATCAACCATCAACTTCCTTGTCCCGAAAAGTATTTTTCCATTTTCCCAATCGGCAGAAACGCCATATCCAGGGATAGCTTTAAAATTTTTCACTTCGAACAAAGCCAATTTTTCTTCTTTGGCCTTTTTAAC
>JAVHRH010000034.1:0-2447 GCA_036171555.1 Parcubacteria group bacterium
GAGGTGTAACATTACTCTCTTCCCCTTTTTGTCCCCCGTAACCCGGAATCAGGGCAATTCCATACGGCCGGATTTGCCGGAAACTAGGCAACATCTTGACGGTCGAGCCCATGACTGAGAAAACTGGACTCACTCCACCCTGGTTTAAGCCTTGCTCTTGGCTGAATTTCTCAGTCAAGAAGAGCATTACTTCGTGAACCATTGGCAGACGACCAAGAATTTCCACGAGTTGGTCGTGCGTCTTTTGGTTATACCGGAATGGTTCCTGTTTGGCTGAAAGCTGGACTTCAAGATTAGGAGAAACAAAGGCATCCTGTAAGGTCGTTCCGGACGGATTGGAGCTGCGCGTCACCACGATCGCTCCATTTCCTTGTTCAAAATACTTCTTGCCGGGCATGATGACATTCTCACCCATCCAGGTCGTGATGGTCATGGTATCAAAACCATACTGGCCGGGGAGCCCTGGGCAAACATCTTTATCGGATGCGGTCAAGTAAGCGGCGAAGTAGGGCTCTTGGGTTAAATCAAGGTCGCCACGTTTGGCGTCGAGTATCTTGAAGACCGGTGCCCGCTCCTGATACGCTAACCCATCAATCTGCCGACAAATCATTGACTTGATAACCGGGCCGATCGGGTCAAACCGCTCGTAGAACGCCGATTGCGGTTTATAGACCCTGATGCCGCACTGCCAGGCCGCATTTAGCACTTTTGAGAAGTAACCGGTAACCCCGCTTAAGAAAATAGCGGTCCTTTCAACATTGATTGGTGGTGTTTTGAAACGAATCTCCTTCGTATTACATATCAGGAGAATCTCGGCAAACCTCGTCTTGATCCCCGGCTCGGCGAAACGACTGTAAAATGCTTCGTTCAAAACGCCGTCCGGTTCAAAATGAGGGTCTACGCCGATGCATAAACCTGTGCCTTGAGCTTTCTGTGTTTGCCAAAGCCGTAAACCTGCATTGTTCATCGTGACAAATTCCTCCTGTTCGGTTTTTTATTTGACATCGGGCAATTATCCTTTCTTTTTCACTTCCTTGCCAAAGTAATGGTGTATCTGACTTACTTGTGTACCTGAACCAAAGGAATATTTCGGAGATTTGTGATTGCTAGTAACGAAGGATTTTCCTTGTTTATTCTCAACCACTTCTCCCCTAACTCTCGTCTCGCTTCTGTCCCGACGGAAAATAAGAGAAAGATCCCATTGTCCTACCGGAAGTCCGTTGATTCTGATATTAATACCTCCTCTTTGTTTTTCTATCATTACGACCCCTATTCGATTGTTAAAATTACATACGTCCTCCTCTAATAGCGAATCCGCATTAGGCGGATGAAGCTGAAGATGAAGGTAAACCCGAAGGGGTAAACTTCATCGCCTCATACAAAAAGAGGCCTTGCCTCCTTTTAATTTTTTATACCTTATTGGACGGGATTGTCAACAGAAACAAAAAAAATGCCTTCGAGGGCATTTTTCATTTCTGCGGACCCAAGGGGATTTGAACCCCTGATTTCCTCCGTGACAGGGAGGCGTGTTAGCCAGGCTACACTATGAGTCCATGGTTTTTGTGCCGACGGACCGATTCGGACGGTCGACCTAACGCTTATGAAGCGCTCGCTCTACCACTGAGCTACGCCGGCCAATCTGAACTTAGTTGCGGGGGGCCGAATTGCACGGCCGTCTCGTGGTTATGAGCCACGCAAGATACTACTTCTCCACCCCGCGGTAAATGCGGTATTAGCCGCGATAAAAAAATACAGCCGTATTTTAAGCGAATTTCAAAAGAAAGTCAATTCTTAGAATACTTCCAAGTCGCGGAAAGCTTGCTCAAAAACACTTAAAACTTTTCTGGTTTCGTCTAAAGATAGCTGGTAGTCAGGATCGTGAATAATGTTGTTTCTGATTTGATGGGCTTCTTTTATCCGTTCGATGTTAGGTAAAGTGGCTATGGTCAAAGTGTTTAATCTTTCACCCAAAGTTTCTCCGTGATAGCCCATTTTTTTTAAAATATCATCTAACATAATGTCGCCTTCCATCACCGCTAATTTATACTCTGATTCTAAGCCCGTCTCCACTCTCGTTTTAATTTTCAGCCAACCTTTTTCTATCCGAACCGCGCCAAAAGGCCGAAAAGTCAAAAACTCAGCCCAATCGTGCACGAAAAGATATCTAAGATAAGAAGTTCTGGCTAAAAAGAAAACGATGGCGGCCAGAAGAAATAAAGTAATAAAAATAAAACCGATCCTTAAGCCAAACAACCAGGGCAGATTAAAAGGAGGATTAAGAACGAATGAAATTATTTTAGGCAATATGTTATCCATATAGCAAGTTTTTGTGAAATAAAAACGCAGATGGAAAAGAGATTTATCTCTTTGACTCCAATAATTTGCCGATAGCTAAAATCTTATTTTCTTCGAATGGCTTACCGATTATCTGAAGACCTACCGGCAGT
>JAVHRH010000034.1:2547-14608 GCA_036171555.1 Parcubacteria group bacterium
TCATTTATTTTACCACATGGTACGGAAATTGCAGGCAATCCGGCCAGACTCAGGGACCCCGTAAAAACATCGCAAAGATACATTGAAAGAGGGTCCTCAACTTTTTCTCCTAACTTGAAAGCGGGAGAAGGAGAAACCGGTGTCATTAAAACATCTACTTTTTCAAAGGCTTTGTCAAAGTCTTGTTTTATCAGAGTTCTCGCTTTCTGCGCTTTCAGATAATAAGCTTCGTAGAAACCTTGCGACAAAGCATACGTTCCCAACATAATTCTTCTTTTCACTTCCACCCCCAATCCTTTTTCCCTGGAGTGAGAATAAATTTCCGTTAAATCTTTTCCGCGGCTGTCACAATAGCCATATTTTATACCATCGTATCTGGCAATATTAGCTGAAATTTCAGAAGGAGTAATAATATAATAAGCGGCTATAGAATATTCCGTATGAGGCAAAGTTACTTCTTCAATTCTGGCGCCCAGTGTTTCGTATTTTTTTATCGCCGATCTAATCAGTTTTTCCACCCCTTCATCCATTCCTTTAATAAAGTATTCTTTCGGCACACCAATTTTAATAGTTTTTAGGTTATAGGCTTTAGGTTCTAGGTTGTTTTCGACCGAAGTCGAATCTAACGGATCTTTTCCTTTGATCGCATCGAAAATTGTTTGGCAATCTTCAACATTTTTAGTTAAAGGGCCCACTGTATCAAGAGAAGAAGCCATGGCAATTAAACCGTATCTTGAAACTGCACCGTAGGTCGGCCTTAGCCCGACCAGACCGCAAAAAGAGGCGGGGTAGCGAATGGATCCGGCCGTGTCAGAACCTATGGCATAAACCGCCATATTCGCCGCGACGGCCGCGGCCGGTCCTGAAGAAGAACCGCCCGGCACCCGGGATAAATCTCGGGGATTTTTTGTCGGACCGAAAGCCGAGTTCTCACCCGAAGCGCCCATCGCAAACTCGTCCAAATTGGCCTTTCCCAAAACAACTGCTCCTTTCCCTCTCAGTTTTTTAACGACCGTGGCGTCATAAGGAGCAATATAATTTTCCAAAACTTTGGAAGCGGCTGTGCATCTTGTTTCCTCCACCAAAATATTATCCTTGATAACACAAGGTATTCCGGCCAAAAGATTAATTTCTTCACCCGAAGCTAATTTCTCGTCAGTTTCTTTCGCTTGAGAAAGTGCTAACTCTTCCGTTACTGTCAAAAAAGCATTAATTATTTTATTTTTTTCTTTAATTTCATTCAGATAAGTTTGGCAAAGTTCAACCGCGGAAAAATCTTTTTTCTGCAGTCCTTCGTGAGTTTTTAAGATTGTTAGGTCAGTTAGCTTCATTTTAGGCGATGAAGTTTCCCCCTTTGGGTTTGCCTTCATCTTCATCTGCGCTTCCGTTTACGGAAGCTTGATAACAGATTTTACCTTTAAATAACCGTCTTTAGTTTCCGGCGCCAGTTCCATCAGGTTTTTGTTCCCTGTTTTTTGTTCTTTGTTTTCTTCGTCTTTTCTCATCACATTCTCCACCTTAATCGAATGACTCATTGGTTCTATCCCTGAAACGTCAACTTCTTTCAATTTTTCGAAATAATCTAAAATGGCGGACAAATCTTTTTGGAATTTATCAATTTCCTTTTCGGTTAAATCCAATCTGGCCAGTTTGGCGACATGTTGAACTTCGTCTTTTGTTAGCATAATTAAAAATTGGAAATTTTAATGGGGCGGTTCTAAAAACTGCGTTTCCACCAAAACTTCTTCTAATTTATCCAAATCTTCCAAAACTAAACCGGCCCCCCTGACTACCGCGGTCATGGGATCTTCGATAACTTTAGTGGAAATTTTTGTTTCTTTTTGGATTAAAGTGTCTAATCCCCGCAAAAGCGAACTGCCGCCGGCCAGATAAATACCGTTGGTCATGACGTCAGCCAGTAATTCAGGCGGCGTTTCTTCAACAGCCGTTTTTATTTCAACGACAATTTGCCTGACTGACTTTTCCATGGCTTTTCTGATATCTTCGTCGGAAACCAGAATTTCTTCCGGCAGGCCGGTCACTAAATTACGCCCCCGCATTGGCGTTTGTTTTTTTTCTTTCAGGGGGTAAGCTGACCCTATACCGATTTTAATCATTTCAGCAGTTCTCTCGCCAATCAATAATTTGTATTCTTCTTGGGCAAATTGGATAATATCTTCGTTTAATTTGTCGCCGGCGATCCGCAAACTCTTAGAGATGACAATTCCCCCCAAGGAAATCACCGCCACTTCCGTGGTGCCGCCGCCGATATCAACCATGAAGTTCCCCCCGGCTTCCTGAATAGGGAGTCGGGCACCAATGGCCGCAGCCATTGGTTCTTCTATCAGAAAAACTTCCCGAGCCCCGCCGTTTTTAGCCGCATCCATAACTGCCTTTTTTTCCACTTCGGTAACTCCGCAAGGAATCCCGATGATAACTCTTGGCCGCGGGTTCAGAAGAAATCTTTTTTTTCTGGCTTTCTCAATAAAATAGCGCAGCATTTGTTCGGTCACTTCAAAGTCCGAAACCACGCCGGCTCTTAAGGGGCGGGTGGCCACGATATGAGAAGGAGTTCGGCCGACCATTTTTTTGGCTTCGTCGCCAATCGCTAAAACCTGGCCGGTTTTTTGATTGACCGCTACAACAGACGGTTCCTGAATGACAATTCCCCTGCCCCTGACATAAACCTCGGAATTAGCCGTGCCTAAATCAATGGCAATATCCTCGGCTAAATAATTAAAAAACTTTTTGAATAACATCTTGAATTTTTATTAATTTTATTTTTTCTTCATCTCTTTTTTTTAATTCAACTGAATTCTCGGCTAAAGTTCTCTCGCTGATGACAATTCTTAACGGCATGCCGATTAAATCAGCTTCAGCAAATTTTTCGCCGGCTGATTTATCCTTCCGATCGTCATACAATACTTCCGTTCCCTGCTTTTGAAGATTATCATAAATCTTTTCTGAATCTTTTTCGGCACCATTCAGAGAAATAAGATGAACTGAAAAAGGAGCAACTGTTTTTGGCCAGATCAATCCTTTGTCATCATGAAAAATCTCGGCAATCGTACCCATCAGCCGGCCCAAACCAATTCCGTAACAACCCATAACAACCGGATTAATCTTTCCTTGCTCGTCTTTAAAATTAAGCCCTAAAGCTGTTGAATATTTGGTTCCCAGCGGGAAAATATTGCCTATTTCTATGGCTTTTTCTTCCTGCAAATCTTCCTTTTTAAGGCCGCATTCAGCCAGACCTTCATCATTATAAACTTCTTTATTAATCGCTATTTTCTTTTCCTTATTAACGTAAATTATATCTTCACCTGCCTCGGAAATGGCCTGAAATTCATCGCTGTATTTGCTGAAAGATCCTCCACTGGCGAACGTCCGAAAAGTGTAGCTTCCCAAACCAACCCTGCTAAAAATCTTCAAATAGGCAGCCGCGCACTTTTCATAAAATTCCTTAAACTCTTTTTCGTTTCTTGAAAAAGAATAAAGGTCTTTCATTAGAAATTCACGCACCCTCATTAAACCGCTTTTAGCCCTGAGCTCATTCCTGAATTTCGTTTGAAACTGATAGACATAACAAGGGAGATCGCGATAAGAACTGACATACTCTTTCATCAGGACGGTCAAAGGTTCTTCATGAGTATTGGCAATTCCTACTTCGGTATCGTTGACCAGTTTTGTCTTAAACCAATTATCAACAACCTTGTCATCCCACCGGCCGCTTTTCTTCCAAACTTCAGGGTCCTGAAGCGAAGTTAATAATATTTCTTGTCCGCCCAACGCAGACATTTCCTCTCTTATTATTCCCTCAATTTTATTCAGCACTCTTAAACCTAAGGGCAGAAAAGAATAAACGCCGGCCATCTCTTTATGAATAAAACCGGCCTGAACCAAAAGCTTGGCATTGACTGAAGCCTCATCTTTTTGAACACTTTTGGAAACTTTTGTGAAAAGTTCGGATTGCCGCATATGATTAATTTAGAAAATCCTGATGATATCTTTAACGGTGGTTATGGCCATAATAAGCAGTAAAGCGCTGAAAAAAACCGTGGTTATTCTTTCTTCTATCCTGGCGCTGACGGGTTTTTTTCTTACAGCTTCAATTATTAAAAAAAGGATTTTGCCGCCGTCAACCGAAGGAATGGGTAAAATATTAAATATGGCAATATAAATTGCAATCATGCCCACCAGCTGCAAAAAATAATTAATCCCCAACTGGCTGGCTTGGGTAAACAAATGGAGAACGCCAACCGGTCCCATCAGTTCAACGCCGGTCGGTTGCCGAATAATCAGATTCTTGATAGCTTGGCCATAGCCCAAAATGATGTTCTTGGTCATGTCAACTGTGGCCATCAAGCCCTGGCCTGGCGTCTGCCACCAAGGATAAGATTTAATCACGGTTCTGGATAGGGCTACGCCTAACGCCCCCTGGCCTTTGGGCGGAGAAACTCTGGGCACCAACGAAACGTCAAAAATATTTTTTCCTCTTTCGATGGTCAGAATCACTTCTTGCCCCTTATTAGCTTCTATAAATTTCTGGAATTCATCCACTCTCGTAAATTTTTGGACAGTGTCTCCCGTCCTTAACCCGGCGAGAGCGGCCGGAGAATTAACGGCTATTTCGACAATCTGAACTTTAGCCGAAGAAACGACTTCGTTATCAGTAATTGATATTGGAGTACCCAGATTGAAAACAACCGTAAAAAGAATTGCCGCCATTAACCAAAAAGACAGAACACCGGCTAAAGCGATTAATATTCTTTTCCAAACTGTTTGGCTGCTAAAACTTCTTTTGTCTTGGGTTCCGCCGCCGATTTCACCGGGCATTCTGACAAAGGCGCCAAACGGCAAAGCGTTTATTGAATAAATAGTTTCACCGATTTTCTTTCCCCAAATTCTGGGAGGATATCCCACGCCGAATTCTTCAACTTTGACGCCGAATTTTTTAGCTAAAATAAAATGGCCGAATTCATGCAGAACCAGCATTAAAATTAAACTCAAAAAAGCAATAATAATGGTGAAAATCATATGGCAGGACTTATTCGCTTATTTCTTTTTTCTTTTTATCTCCGATGGCGTCAACTTTTTCGTTATATTCATCAATAATTTTCTGCAGTTCATCCTTGCCGCGAAACTTATCATCTTCTCGGATCTCGCCTTCCCGGAATTTATTTTGAATTTCCGTCCAAGCCTCTTCTCTCCACTTTCTGAGTGTTTTTCTGGTTTCTTCCTGTTTTTCCGACACCAAACGGTCCAAAGTATTGCGATATTCTTCCGTCAGCGAAGGCAAGCTAATCCTGATAGTTTCCCGGTCAACAATGGGGCTCCCGGCCACTCCGCCCGTGTTGCTTAAGGCTTTGGCAATACCTTCCAGATAAGATCTGTCCCACGGTTGAATCAGAATTTGGCGGGGTTCGGGTATGGAAATTGCGGCCAATTGTTTTAAAGGGAATTTCTGGCCGAAACAATCAACCACCACATCTTCCACCAACGCCGGGGTAGCCCGGCTCGTTCTGAACTTAGCCAGTTCCTTTTCCAAAAAACTGACTGTTTTATCCATTTCCGGTTTGATTTTATTAAGAATTTCTTGATAAGACATAATGAGAAATTATAGGTTATTAAGTCAAAGAGGCAAGCCTCTTTTCCATCTTCGTTCGGCTTCGCCTCGCTTGCTTATTAAAGATTAAGCATTAATATTTCTAAGGCTAATTTAGTGTTCACGTTAGTACGATTGATTAAAAAAATTATTTTCTGGGTCAACTTGAGAAGGCTGCCTAACTTGTTTATTGTTAACGGCTGGTTGTTAATCGTTAATGGCTGATCGTTAATTGCTTTCAGAAAATTGTTTCTCAAATGCGCCTGCCAAATGTTTAATGTTTCCATTATCGTTTCGGTTTGAGACAAATCTTTGGCGTATTGGAAACGAGAGTTTAAACTGGCAGTCAAAATTCTGTTGATTTCTTCTTTTTTCCTCTGATAATCAGAAAGTTTGGTTTGATCTTGCATAAAATCAATCGCCAGGCCGGGTTTTCCCAAAGCAAGATTGATAATTTCTTTTGTGGTCTCGGCAGAAAGGTTTTGTTTTTTTAAATAACCTTCAATAGCTTCTTTCGGCACGGGATAAAACTTAATTTTTTCGCAACGGGAAACAACCGTCGGCAACAGCATTTCCGGATATTCGCTTATTAAAATAAGCATCGTCTTTTCTTTCGGTTCTTCCAAAGTTTTCAAAAGAGCATTTTGCGCCGCCTGATTCATCAAATGAGCTTCGTCAATAATAGCTACCTTGAAGGGAGCTGAGTATGGCTTCAAGGACAATTGCCAAATTAATTCCCTGATTTGGCTGATTTGAATTTCTTTTTTTTGAGGAGTAATTAAAATTAAATCGGGGTTCTCAAGATTGTTTTTTAAAATTAGGGAGGCCCAGACCAAGGCCATTTTTTTCTTGCCCAATTTTTCTTCGCCGGCAAATAAATAAGCGTGGGAAAAATTGCCTGCTTCGGCTAATTTTGTCAAAAATTGCCTTTGTTTTTCGTGCCCAATTAACATTATCTTTTACTCATCAAGTTTTTAATTTATTAAGTTCGATGAGATAAATCTCATCTCTCGCTCAATTTATATTTATCTCTCGAACTTCGAAATGAAATAAATATTTCATTGAGCAAACGCGGATAGAAAAGAGATTTATCTCTTTGACATGATGCTTCTTTTGTATAAATCCAGGTTTTCCAAAATGGCGCCGGTTCCCTTGGCCACGCATAACATCGGGTTTTCCGCCAGAAAACAAGGCACGCCTGTTTCCTCAGAAATTCTTTCCGGTAAGTTTCTTAATAAGGATCCCCCGCCGGCTAAAACCATGCCTTTATCAATAATATCAGCTGATAATTCAGGCGGCGTGTCTCTTAAAACAGTTTTAACTACTTGAATGATTTCTGAAATAATATCGGTCAAGGCCTGGGAAATTTCATTGGAAGAAATTTTTAAGGTTCTTGGCAAGCCCAAAATTAAATCCCGGCCGCGAATTTCCAGTTTTTTATCTTCTTTTTCAGGCAAAGCTGTGCCGATTTTTATTTTGATATCTTCGGCCGTCTGCTCTCCTATGGCCAAATTATATTTCCTTTTAATGTAATCTGAAATGGCCAAATCCATTTTATCTCCGGCAATCCTGATAGAATGGCAAGTGACAATGCCGCCCAAAGAAATAACCGCCATTTCAGAAGTTCCGCCGCCAATATCCACAATCATGTTTCCCGAGCAGGAATTAATCGGAATGCCGGCGCCAATGGCCGATAAAATCGGCTCTTTGGCCAAATAAACTTGTTTGGCTCCCGCATTGGTGGCCGCTTCTATCACCGCTCTTCTTTCGGTTGAAGTAATGCCGGCCGGAACTCCGATTACCAATTCGGGTTTTAAAAAGCGCCAAAAACCGGTCACTTTATCAATAAAATAACGCAGCATGGCTTGAGTCACGCGGAAATCAGCGATAACTCCGTCTCGCATCGGCCGATAAACCCGGATGGTATCAGGTGTTCTCCCGGTCATTGCTTTAGCTGCTTCCCCGACGGCCAAAATTTTATTTTCAGCCAAAGAAACGGCCACCACCGAAGGCTCCTGCAAAATCACCCCTTTTTTGGGAATAAAAACCAAAGAATTACAAGTGCCTAAATCAATGCCGATTTTCTTCGCGAACATATATTTCATTTTAATTGATTTTATAGCTTTTAGCAAATAACTAAGATGGGCGACGAAGTTTGCCTTCTTCGAAGTTTCCCTTCGTCTTCATCTTCGCTTTTACATATAAATAATAAATCAAAGAATAAAAGCTTGATAAAAAATGCGCTCAGTCCCGACCGAAGTCGAAACTAAGCGCCAGGGCCTAAATCCAGTTTTTCAGGATATCGGCCAATGTGGTTTTAGCAACGGAAGCCGATGCCATACTACTGCTTCCCGCTTCAAGGGCTTTAAGGGCCAGGCAGTGCATCCGCTTACCGAAGCCACTGACAAGCCCCTTGCCTTCCTTGATAACCGCACCGGAAACCTTGTCCTTTTCGACGGGCGCGTATTCCATGGCCAGTTTGTTCAACTGCGCCACATCAACGAATCTTATCTGGTTTTCTGTCTTTCCCGCATGTACGTTACCGCAGTAAACTATGGTAATCATAGCCAAGTCATATTCACCTTTGTCGTTCTTGAACATGACCGGGTAAAAGGCGGACAACGGTTCGACTAAGATATTGAGGTCAGTTTCAGCTTTTACGCCGCGCTTCAACTCCCGGCACAGATAATCATAAGGAATGGCCACGGCTGGCGTATCCTGAACCGCTACCACAGGCAGCTCCCAACAGCCATGGTAATCTTTGTCCGTTATCGAGTCGTGCTCTTGCCTCCTTTTGATAAGCAATTTCCCTTCCCCGTCAAAAATCCCCGCCGCCACCCCGATAGTCGCTTTCAATTTCGCCATTTCAGATTACCTCCTTTAATCCTTTTTGATTTCGGTAATCCAGGATATCTTATTACATTTCTTACATAGGTACTGCCTCTTTATTTCAGTCCCCACATAAGTACGACCTGTTCCTCCTCCTTCTCCATCAAGACCATATTGTTCCTCTTCATATTTACCGATGCACTCAACCTCTTCGCTGCCACAATGCTGACATTTTATTTTTTTCTCCTCAATTCCTGTTGCCATTTTGGCACCTCCTTATATTTTTTCCAGATTCAATTGTTAACTAAATGTATTCTACCAATTAAACTTAAAAAAGTCAAGGAAAAAGCTCTCGTATTAATTATGCCATGATATAATTAATACGATAGCTTGAGCAACGCTCACCTGCCTAATTTTTGTCTGTCAAACCTTTATTTTTTCTGACAAATAAATTAGAATTAAGAAGATTAAGTATGCTCAAGAGAACACGGACAATTTTGTTTTGGGGATGCGTGATGCTTTTTTTAATTTTAGCCCCCGCAATCGTTTTGTACTGCCAGGGCTTTCGTTTTGATATTGCTTCAAAAAAAATAACGCAAACCGGCGGCCTTTTTTTGAAAATTTCGCCCAAACAAACCGATGTTTATCTGGATGGCAAACTTAAAGAAAAAACCGATTTTTTCTTCGGCTCAACTTTGATTGAAAATCTGCTGCCTCGAAAATACCAAGTAAAAATCGTTAAAGACGGCTTTTCTCTTTGGGAAAAATCTTTGGAAATTAAAGAAAAACAAGTTACCGAAGCTAAAAGTATCCTTCTCTTCCCCGCTGATTTAAATTTTACCGCTTTATCCAGTAACGTTCTTAATTTTTGGTTTTCTCCCGATGAAAAGAAAATAATTCTGGAAGAACCCTTCGATACGACTCAGGGCGTGAAAACGTCAGGTTGGGCGCTGAAACTTTATGACTTAAACAAAAATTTGAAAAGCCATTTAATTTATGGAACCGACATATCCCGCCAGGGCTCTGAATTATTAGATTTGACTTTCTCAAATGACCCAAACCAAATTAATTTAGTCCTGGGCATTAACGAACAAAGCAAAAACTTTTCTTTAAGATTAGATACGGCTCCTCCCCTCTTAAATGAAACGAATGGCAACAGTACGACTTCGCCGGACATTATTTTTTCAAAAAAAATCAATAATGATTTATATTCCTTAAATACCGCCGGTTTCGTCCTCAAAAACCAAGAAAAATTGAACGAAACCGTATTTCCAGTTCAGGCCGAAACAAATTATGATATATCATTGGCGGCTAACAATGTTTTCCTGAAAGAAAATAACAATCTTTTTTTATTAAATCCGGCGACCAAATCTTTTGAAAATTTTTTTGACAACGTCTTGGCGACAAAACTTTCGCCAGATGGCCGAAAAATGCTTTATTTTTCAGATCACGAAATCTGGCTTTTATTTTTACAGGACGAATTAGGCCAACCCCAGAGAAAAGCGGGCGACAAAATACTTCTTTTACGATTGGCCGATGAAATCAAAGATTGCTCCTGGCTGAATTCCGATTATTTGATTTTTAATACTGCTAACCAAATACAAATTATGGAAATTGATAACCGGGATAAACCGAATGTAAATGAAATAAAAAATCCCGCAACGAATACGGGAGATATAACGGTCTATTGGAACAAAACCGACGGGAAAATATATGTTTTAAACAACAATATTTTATACCAATCAGCCGTTCTTTTACCTTAATTTACTAATTCAATTACCGAGCTTCCGAAGGAAGCAAAGGTGAAGAAGAGGATTTATCCTCTTCGACCTTCTTTTTAAAATCGTCCCACTTGATATTTTTCTCACCGGCCAGAGAACAAATGTCTTTGAATTGGCAATACCTGCATTGCCAATTGTCCGGATAATCGGCTATTCTCTCCGGCACCACATTGGTGTCGATTTCTTTTTTAAGCTCGGCTAAATTAGCCAGTAAATTTTTAGCCAGAGCTGAATTATATTCAACTAAAAACTCTTTTAGTTCCAAAGTGTTCTTATTGACATAAAGCAGAATGCCTTTGGGAATTTTGAAATAATGCAGATAAAGCTGGATCTGATTGATGTTTTCCTCTTTGGCTTCGGTCAGTTTGGCAAAAATCATGCTGTTCATGCTTTTGAAATCAACCACGTAGAGGTCGTTGTTCAACGTAATAATCGCGTCAGCCCGGCCGGAAATCAGTTCCTGAGGAGGGATTTTTATTTCTGAAGCCCGGACAATGCCTAAACTGAAAAGGGTGCTTAACATCTGCATTTGGACGTAATCTCCGTGGTCAAACATCCTTAAGACCTGAGGCGTCATTTTTTCCCGCGGCACGTTTTTAAATTTAAAAAAAATCGCCCGGCCGCATTTGCCGGCGTCGGTAATATAAAAATGGTTCTGCTCCCTGTCCCGCTCCCTATCCAAATAAAATTGGTCAATTAAGTCCTTTAATAACAAGCTTTTATTCTTTGATTTATAATTTATATGTAAAAGCGAAGATCGAAACGAACCCGCAAGGTTCGTTGAGCATCAAGTTAATAGTCAAAGAGGATAAATCCTCTTTTCCATCTGCGCTTTCGCTTTGCGAAAGCTTTGCTGAGCGACTACCTCTTGGCCCACTGTGGAGCACGTCTCGCACGCCTCAAACCGAATTTCTTTCTTTCTCTCATCCTGGGATCACGGGTTAAATAGCCCGCTTTTTTTAATGTCTTTCTGAATTCGGCATTAAATAAAATCAAGGTTTTAGCCAGACCATGCCTGACTGCTTCAGCCTGTGAATGAATACCGCCGCCCAATACCTTAATCGAGGCGCCGCATTTTTCAAAATATTCCATCAGTTTCAAAGGAGACAAAACAATTTCCTGCATTTCCAAGGTCGGGAAATAATCTTTAAAGGGTTTGTTGTTAACCAGAATGTCTTTGGTGCCTGAGATAAAAAGCCGCACATTGGCGATAGCGGTTTTTCGGCGGCCAATCGCTTTAAAATACTTTGATTTTTTAGCTAATGGTTCAGTTTCAGGCTTTGGGGCCTTAATTATTTTTACTTTTTTAACGGTCGTTTTAGTTATCATACGAACTTCAAACGTTTTATCTGCTTATCTCTCAGCTTATTTTTCGGCAACATGCCGTAAACTGCTTCTTTAAAAATTTTGGTCGGGTTTTCTTTAAGCACCTGTTTTAAGGTAAATTCCCGCAAACCGCCCACGTAAGGCGTGTGGCTGTAACGCATTTCTTTTTCTATCTTTTTGCCGGTAAACTTCAATTTATCAATATTTTTAACGACGACGAAATCGCCTTCATCCTTATAAGGCAGAAAGTTAGGCCTGTGCTTGCCCCGCAATAAAACGACTATTTGAGTCGCTAATCGGCCGAGAACTTTATCGGTCGCATCAATTGTATGTGTTTCTCTTGGCATGTTTTATTTCACGAACTCAATTATGACCATCTTAGCCGCATCTGACATTCTTTTGCCTAGTTTAATGATTCTGGTATAACCTCCCTTCCTGGACTGATAACGAACGCCCAGATCATTAACCAACTTCTGCACCGTTTTGGGAGAAAAAAATTTAGCTAGGAGACGACGCGTCG
>JAVHRH010000035.1:0-2976 GCA_036171555.1 Parcubacteria group bacterium
ACATAGTTCTTTATAAAGATTTTCGGCTTTTTCCATCTCTTTATAAAAATTAAGTTTTTCTGTTATCGTCTTTCTGCCTGCCCTACCTAATTCAACCCTAAGTTTGTCGTCTTTTAACAAAGTAATTATCTTTTCAGCTAATAGTTTTGAATCTTTTATCGGAAAAAGAAAGCCGTTTTCTCCATCTTTTATCCATTCCTTATTCGCTTCTAATCCGGTTGTTATTATGGGTATTTCGCAAGCCATCGCTTGTCCCGTGCCCTGAGAAAGCCCGCCGTCTGATAAAGAAGTGGAAACTAAGATATCCGCCGAGGTTAAATATTTTGGCAGTTCATCTTGGGGAATCCAGCCCGCGAATATAATATTGTTGGAAACTCCCAAAGATTCGGCTGTTTTTTTTAAATCAGCTTCTTTTGACCCTTTTCCCGCGATAACGAACTTAGCTCCCGGGAAATATTTCAAAACCGAGGGAATGGAATTAACCAAGGTTTCAATGTTATATAACGGTTCGAGATTTCTTAGGCTTATTATCAAGGGAGCGTCAAATATCCCCAAAGCCCTCCTCAGTTCTCTGTCTTTTGGTTTAGGCCCAAATTTTTTAATATCAATTCCCCAATAGATAAACCTGATCTTTGGCAGATTGATTCCCATTTTAACCATCTCGTCTTTAAGCGATTCTCCGTTGCAGGTTATTAAATCAGCGCGATTTAAAGCGAACCTTACCAGATATCTCTTAATTTTAGAACGGCCGGCGAGAAAAATATCCGATCCCCAGGCGGTCAAAACAAAAGGATGAAATCCGCTCAAGGCCCCTAAAACCCCATTGACTCCGGCATAATGAACATGCAAAATATCGGGATTAATCTGCCTGATTAATCTTCTGACCGAGCAGGCGTTAAACAGAATATCCGATATTTTTCCGGAAAATTTTTTCAAGACGTATAACTTGACGTTTTTTATATCGCCAAAAATATTCGGAGTCAAAGATATCCAATGAATCTCATGCCCTGAACCAGCCAGATATTCAATCCATATTTTGGAATGAATGGAATCGGCCCCAGCCAAAAAACAGATCTTCATAAAACGAATTTTTTTGAATAAAAAATGAAGTTGGAAATGAAAAATTTATTTTTCATTGACCCTTATTTTCTTGAAATTTTTAAACGAAAGTAAAAAACTTTTATAAAACCGATAGTCTATTTGACGCGGCAGAATGATCTCTTTTATTTTATTTTGAGAAATTTTAGCATAAACGAAAATTGTAATTAAAAATAAAGCTGAATAAGAAATGTCAGTAGCTAAAGCGGCGCCGGTGATACCCAGCTTTGGAATTAAAAAAATGTTTGCGGTTATGTTTAAAATTACGGAAAATCCGCTGATATAAGTGTTAATCATCGGCTTGCCCCGGCCGCCGATATCATTGGCTAAAACTTGCCAGCCGGCAATAAGAGGAGTTCCGAACAATAAAATTTGCAGAGGCAGAACCGAGCCCAAAAACTCATTGGAATAAAAGAAGACGATCAGCCAGTGACTGAGGACAAAAAGCAGAAAAGCGACGAAAAAAGTGACAAACAGAACATTGCGGAAAACTAAAGGAGTGAATTCTTTTAAATTTTTTTCGTTGTTTTCCGATGACACTTTCGGAAAAAGGACGGTTGTCACCGACTGAGAAATCAGCCAGATGCTTTCGGCCAATCTGACGGCGATAAAATAAACTCCGACGGCAATCGGATTCAAAAAAATATTAATCAAAAACATGTTTATCCTGTAATGCAGAAAATATAAGACCCAGCTCAAATAGTTCTTAAGCCCATAACTGGTCGCGTCTTTAACATACCCCTTATTCAGCTTAAGAACCATGCCGCCGGATTCTTTCTTGGCCACAAAAAAAAGAACTAGGCTGGCCAAAAGATAAGAAATGGTCTGAACCAAAATCGCCGCTCCAATCCCTAATCTTAGCGCTAAAACCAAGGCGGCGATTAAAGACAGATAAAGAAAGCTTTGAAAAAAAGCAATGAAATTATATTTTTTAATCTTTTGCAAGCCGAGCAAAACCGAGGAAATAAGTATAAAAAATATATTAAACGGCAGAACAGAAAGAGCTAAAAATAAATACGATTTTTCTACGCCGGGAAAAATCTTGCCACCGAAAAAATAAATAATCACTAAGCCCACCAAAACCGAAAGCAGACTGAAAAATAACGTAAAAAATATGTTATTGCCGAAAATCTCCGGCGGAGAATATTTTTTTTTACCGATATAAAAAATCGTTGACGTGTTGATGCCGAAAAGAGCGAAAGTAAACAAAGTATTCGGCAGCAAGACGGCCAGAGAATAAATACCCTGACCTTCGGCACCCAACGCTCTGGCGATAATTATTGTTATTATTATCCCAAAGACAGCCGTCAGAACCCTGGTTACAAAGGTAATTAACGTATTTTTGGTGAAAACGCCGATCATTTGATGATTTATTTCTTTTTTGATTTATATTTTAAAACTAAATCAATGGCTTGGCTCTTAAAATACTTTTTAAGAATTTCGGTGTTTGAAACAACACAATGCCCGGTAATTCCTTCTTTCGGCGGATAGAGAACCGGCCTGATGACGTTTTTCTTGCCTAACTTCAGATAACCCTCGTTATATGTGAGATTGAAGTCAGTTATGGCTTCATCAAAATCAACGCCGAACTTATCGCACATCTTTTTCATCTCGCCATGCCAAGCGATAATCAATCCGTAATAAGTGGTATCCAACAACTTCCCTAATTCGGTAGTAACTGATGGTGTAAATACTTTCACTTTAATTCCCAAACTTTCTAAGTGTTTTTTCGCCAATTCTCCGGCTTTCTTGTTGTCTGCTCCAATATACTTAACGAAAGTTTTAATGCCCGAAAAAAGCTTGGGATGAATGCCTCTGATCGGGCTGTGAACAATCATGCCGCCAATTTTTTGAGTTGTTTTTGGTGGAATTGTGGAG
>JAVHRH010000036.1:0-14236 GCA_036171555.1 Parcubacteria group bacterium
CGCTCGCAGGTAGGCCGGAGGGCAAAAATAAAATTGCGAAGGAGGAAAATTAATAATGAATAATCCAGCAGTATCTAAAAAAGGGCAACTGAACGTAAGGCTTGAAGTTGGCGAAGATTTGATAAAGGCCAAGGAAAGCATGCAAGCAGAACTCGTGGCTTTTGAAGCACCTGAAGATAGCCGTCATCATCTCCTCAAGGCGGCAATCGAGAGCCTTGAAGTGACCGAATGTTTGCTCAAAAAAGCTGGTTGGCACAGTGGGGGAGACTGGAAAACCTATAGCAGCGGGCAGGAACGGATGCTTGTGCACACAGTTAGATTGGCGCACATGGAAGCATACTGCGATTGGTAGGAGGAAGATCTCTTTAAACGGAATAGGCCGAGGCGCGAAAAAACCCTCTCGTCTCGGCCTACCTATTTATTAAACTCATTCATTGTTTTCTCTAAACCTTCTTTCAGAAAAAATTCAATCGCTTCAGCGGTTTTTTTTATCGTTTCTTTTAAAATTTTTTCTTCTTCACCGGTAAATTTTCGGAGGACGAAATTTTCAACATCTTTTGGTTTTCCTGTTTCAGGCATAATTCCTATTCTAAATCTGATAAAATCTTTAGTGCCCAGGTTTTTAATGATTGATTCCACGCCCTTGTGTCCTGCTGACCCGCTCGATTTGGAAATTCTAATTTTGCCAAGAGGCAAATCAATATCATCATGAACCACAATTATTTTTGATTTTGGAATTTGGAATTTGTTAATTAATCCCTTGACGGCTTTTCCTGACTCGTTCATAAAAGTGGTGGGTTTTGCCAAAACGACGTTAATCAAATTTAAACTTTTAAGCTCATCGATAATTCTAGAGCCGACGTTATGCCTGGTATTTTCGTATTTTTTGCCGGGATTCCCGAGCCCAACAATTAAAAACATAGTTCATTTATTATATCATTTCTCTTGTAAAACCAGAAAAATATTGGTATAATAACACATATTAACATGCGGTCATTTTTTCTTTTTATTTGGGAGGTTTTGAAAATAACCATTATTGCCTTAGCGATAGTTGTTCCTATTCGCTATCTTATTTTTCAGCCGTTTTTTGTTAAGGGGCAATCAATGGAACCCAATTTTAAGGATGGCGATTATTTGATTATTGACGAATTGTCTTACCGCCTGAGAATGCCCGAGAGAGGCGAAGTGATAGTTTTTAAATATCCCAACGACACTTCCCAACGTTATATCAAAAGAATTATCGGGTTGCCCAGCGAAAAAGTATCAATCCAAAACGATAAAATTACCATTACCAACCCGCAGGGCACAAAAACATTGAACGAATCCGGCTATCTCTCCTCCTCAGTTTTTACGACCGGCAGCCTGGATATCACCCTAGGATTTGACGAATATTTCGTTTTAGGAGATAACCGTCCTTTTTCCTCTGATTCCAGGGCTTGGGGACTGGTTCCCAGACAAGATATCATCGGTCGGGTTCTTGTTCGCGCTTGGCCCGTTGGGGCTTTAGCCGAGATTAAAGCGCCGAGCTATTAATAGCGTTTGCTATAATGAAAAAAACAAAATTTCAAGCTCCCACCGGCATGCACGACATCTTGCCGGAAGAGCAGAAATATTTTCAGAAAATATATAATGTTTGCGAAAACATCGCCAATTTTTATAATTTCAAAAAAATAGATACGCCCGTTTTAGAAGAAACCGAACTTTTCGCCAAGGGCACGGGATTGACCAGCGACGTCGTTCAAAAACAAATGTTCAGTTTAAGAACCAAAGGCGGGGATCTCTTAACCTTAAGGCCGGAATTTACTCCTTCCATAGTCAGGGCTTACTTGGAACATGGCATGCAAACCTGGCCGCAGCCGGTAAAATTATATGCCTTTGGGCCTCTTTTTCGATATGAGCATCCCCAAGCCGGTCGTTTTCGCCAATTTCATCAATTTAATTTAGAAATTCTGGGCGAAGAGAGCTCGGTGGTTGATGCCCAAATTATCCAGATTTTTTATAACATTTTAAGCGAGCTCAGATTAAAAAATATTATTATTGAAATTAACAGCATCGGAGACAACCAATGCCGACCCTACTACAAGCGTCTTTTAACCGGTTATTTCAAATCACGGGAAGAATCGCTTTGCTCAGACTGCCGCCGCCGTTTAAGAGAAAATCCTTTAAGGATACTTGATTGTAAGGATGAAAAATGCCAAAGAATAATCAGCCAAGCGCCGCAAATTATTGATCATTTGTGTGAAAGTTGCCATCGTCACTTCAAAGAAGTTTTGGAATTTTTAGACGAGATTCAGTTGCCTTACCGATTAAATCCTTATTTAGTCAGAGGATTGGATTATTATACTAAAACAACCTTTGAGTTTTTTGTTGAATCTCCTCTGAAAGATAAACCGGCCGAAGGTGTCTTGGAACCGGCAGTCAGAAGTGCTTTGGGCGGGGGCGGTCGTTACGATGGTTTGGTTAAGTTATTGGGGGGAGAGGAAACGAAAGCTTGTGGCGGAGCTTTAGGAGTTGAAAGAATAATGCTGGCCATGAAAACAAAAGAAACAAAATCAACCGAAGCAATTCCGACGCCCGTTTTTTTGGCGCAATTGGGGAATTTAGCCAAAAGGAAAAGCTTAAAACTTTTAGAAGATTTCAGAAGAGCCAGAATTCATGTCGGTGAATCTTTCGGCCGCGATTCTTTGAAAGCCCAGTTAAAAATGGCCGACAAATTGGAGTCATCTTATACTTTATTGTTGGGCCAAAAAGAAGCTCTGGAAGGAACGGTTATTATCCGGGACATGAAAACGGGCAAACAGGAAACCGTAAAATTAGAAAAAGCTGTCAGAGAAGTCGAGAGGCGTCTTAAAAAATAGTTTCGTCTATGGCGTGCCTTTTTTGCCAGATTATCAAAAAACAAATACCGGCGCAAAAAGTTTTTGAATCTGATATGGCCATTGTCATTAAAGACATCCAACCCAAGGCCCCGATTCATCTTTTGATAATCCCAAAGAAGCACCTCTCGTCTATTTCTGCGCTCAGAGAAAAAGACGAAGCATTAGTCGGTAAACTCGTTTTAATCGCTCAAAAATTAGCCAAGAAACTAAAAGTCGAGAAAGAGGGTTATAGATTAATTTTCAATGTCGGTAAAAATGCTGGTCAAACCATTAGCCATTTACACCTTCACTTTTTAGCCGGCAAAAAATTACCTTTCGCATAATAAAATTATGGTTATCGAAGTCAGAAGAGCCGAAAGAGAAAACAGCCAAAGTATGCTCCGCCGCTTTACCAAAAGAGTTCAGCAAAGCGGAATTTTGCGCGTGGCCCGAAGTAACCGTTTTCACAAAAGAATAAAAAGCAAAGAAATGCAGAAAAGAAGGGCTTTGAGAAAAGGGCAATTAATGGCTGAATACGAAAAACTTAAGAAATTAGGCAAAGAGCCAAAGAAAAAACGCAGATAGATGCGCTAATACTCAGATGCTACAAGAAAAACTTCACCAAGATCTTATCTCGGCTTTAAAAGAGAAAAAAGAGCTTGAGCTTTTGACTTTACGGCAGCTTTTAGCCGCCGTTTTGAATAAAGAAAAAGAAAAAAGATATAAAATTTCGAAAATTAAGCCGGAGTTGAAAGAAGCAAATTTAGAAAAAGAAAGCCAGTTGACTGATGAAGAAATAATTGAAGTTATTTCTTCCGAAGTAAAAAAAAGAAGAGAATCAATTGAGCTTTTTCAAAAAGGCGCCAGGTTTGATTTAGTTGATAAAGAAACCAAAGAAAAAGAAATTTTGGAAAAATATCTGCCGGAGCAGATGCCGGAGGAGGAAATCAAAAAATTGGTTCAAGACGCTGTGGTCAAAGTCGGTGCCAAAGAGATAAAAGACATGGGCAAAGTAATGCAGGAATTAATGCCCAAAACCAAAGGCAAAGCCGACGCCGGTTTAGTTTCGAAAATAGTCAGAGAAACATTGGCGGCATGACAGTAGAAATTAATAATTTAACCAAGGTTAAGGCAGACGAAGATTTTTTAAAAAGAGTGGCGGAAAAAGTGTTGGCTAGAAGACAGTTTGATTTATCAATTGCCTTGGTTGATGAAAAGAGAATAAAGGAGTTAAATAAAATATACAGAAAGAAAAATCAGCCGACCGATGTTTTATCATTTTCCTATGACGCAGGCGGCGAAATAGTGCTTTGTCCGAAACAAATTAAAGGAGAAATTGGTCGGGTTTTAATCCACGGCATTTTGCACCTTTTGGGCTACGATCACGAAAAAAACAAAAAAGAAGCTCAAAGGATGCAAAAAAGAGAAAAATACTATCTGTCTAAAATATAGTGATTTATGTCAAAAGCTAATCTGATTGCCGGGCTCGATATCGGCAGCAGCACAACGAAACTTTTGCTGGCTAAAGAAAAAAAAGAAGATTCGGGTCTTGAGGCGGTTTATTTTATAGAAATGCCTTCTTCCGGTGTGAGAAAAGGAGTGGTTATCAGCCCTGATAAAGTTTCGGGAATTATCAGTAATTTAGTTGACAAAATAAAAGCGGAAACCGGCCAGAGGGTTAATTCCGTTTTTGCCAGCATTAACGGCAGCCATATTTTTACCACTTTTTCTCGTGGTACGGTCGCCGTCTCTCGGGCCGACCAACGGATTTCCGAAGAAGATGTGGAACGACTTTTACAAGCGGCTAAAACTTTTTCTTTGCCTTTAAACAATGAGATTCTGGAAATTTTTCCCAAAGAGTTTATTATTGACGGCCAGGCGGGTATCAAAGAAATAGTCGGATTAAAAGGAGTGAGATTGGAAACAGAAGTTTTGGTTCTGGCGAGTTTCGCTCCCTATAAAAATAATTTAAATCAAGCTATTTCTAATGCCGATTTGCAGATTGCCGACATCATCCCCTCGGCTTTAGCGGCCGCCGACGCAGTTTTAACCCCGCAACAAAAAGAATTAGGGGTGGCTCTTTTAGACATCGGAGCCGGGACCACTAATCTGGCGGTGTTTGAAGAAGGAATTTTAACTCATTTATCAGTCTTCCCCATGGGATCAGCCAATATCACCAACGATATCGCCGTGGGATTAAAAACCGACGTTGATACGGCGGAAGCCATCAAAAACAAAATTGGTTCTTGTTCAAGTAAAAGCGGTCAGAAAAAAGAAAAAATTGAGGCCGAAGGAGAAGAAATTTTAATCTTTTCTCAAAAAACATTAAATAAAATTATTACGGCCAGAGTCGCCGAAATTTTAGGGGAAGTTAAGAAAAAATTAAAAGAAATAGGAAAATCAGGCCTTTTGCCCGGAGGCGTAGTCTTAACCGGCGGGGGAGCTAAGTTACCTTATTTGGTTGAATTAGCCAAAAAAGAATTAAAATTGCCTTGTCGGATTGGCAAGCCGTTGAATTTTTCCGGATTAGAAGCGGATCCGGCTTTAGCCACGATTTGCGGTTTGGTTTTAAGAGGCGCTAATTTAACCAACGAAGAAAGCTGGTTAGGACAAAGTTTTTCATCATCTCAACTAAAAGACAAAGTTAAAAACTTTTTCAAAATTTTCATACCATAGGTATCACCCAATATGAAAAATTTAACAAAGATAAAAGTGGTGGGAGTGGGCGGATCCGGTTCCAACGCCATCTCTCGGATGAAAAAATGTAATATTCTCGGAGTTGAATTGATTGCTATCAATACCGATGCGCAGGATTTAGGTAAAGCCAATGCGGATTTAAAATTGAGGATTGGCCGTCAGACAACCGAGGGCTTAGGAGCCGGGGCTAATCCGGAAATCGGCCGCAAATCAGCTTTGGAAAATCGGGCAGATATTGTCAATGCTCTTAAAGGCAGCGATATGGTTTTTATTACTTGCGGTATGGGCGGAGGAACGGGTACCGGCGCCTCGCCCGTGGTGGCTCAAATCGCCAAAGAATTGGGTATTTTGACTTTAGCCGTGGTGACCAAACCTTTTTCTTTTGAAGGTCAAATGAGGATAAAAGTAGCTGAAAACGGCATCAAGAAATTAAAAGAAAATGTTGACACTATCATTACCATTGCCAATGATAAACTGCTGGCCGTTTTAAACCCCGAAATTCCTTTGATTAATGCCTTTTGGTTTTGCGATGACGTTTTGAGGCAAGCAGTACAAGGAATTTCTGATTTGATTATGCTGCCCGGTATTGTCAATGTTGATTTCGCCGATGTCAGAACCATTATGAAAAACGCGGGTTCGGCTATCTTTGGCGTCGGTCGAGCTCAGGGCGAAGGTCGGGCCGAAAAAGCGACCAAAGCCGCCATAAATTCACCTCTGTTGGATTTGTCTGTCAAAGGAGCCAAGGGAATTCTTTTTAATGTTTCCGGCGGTAAAGATATCAGTTTGGCGGAAATTGACCAAATCGCCAAATTGATTACCGGAGAAGCCAGTCCCGACGCTAAAATAATTTTCGGCGCTATCCAAGACGAAAAACTCAAAGAGGGTGAAATCAAAGTAACGGTTATCGCGGCCGGATTTTAAAAAGCGAGTCCGCCAAAAGCGGACGAAGATGAAGAAGAAATTTATTTCTTCGACGACACGCTTATGTTTATTTTAGGAATAGCCGATTTGATTGCGGCTTTGTTATTAACTGTGGGTTTGTACCATTTTCCGGTACCGGCCACGATAATTTATATTTTCGCGGTTTATCTGACATTAAAAGGTCTTATTTTCATCAGGGATATCGGCAGTTTAATGGATCTGGCCGGAGGAATCCTGCTTATTTTAAACATGCATTTTCCTTTTTTGCAGCCTCTTTCCATAATTTTTGCCGTTCTGATTGGGACAAAAGGACTTCTTAGTATCATGGGCGGAGTCGTCCACTAAAGTTAAGAAAATGTCCGCATCTAAAACCTTTCTTTACTTTTGCCTCTTCTTTATCGGAGGCATTTTTTTATCGTCCATTTTTTCATTTTCCGTAATTCTTTTATTAGGTTTGACGATTTTAGGATTGATCTTAATTTCAGCTTTTTTTAAATATAAAAAATTAGTTATCGCCGGCTTTTGTTTTTTATTTTTAGTTTTGGGAATCTGGCGTTATCAAACAGCGGAAATTCAAAGTTCAAAAGTCAAAATGCAAAATTACGACGGCGGGAAAATTACCTTGATTGGAGTCGTTATCGATGAACCGACTGTGGGAGAAAAAAGTCAGAAATTAACAGTCAAAATAGAAGAAGAAAAAATTTTAATCACGGCTGGCCGATATCCCGAATATAGATATGGAGATAAGCTTCAAATTACAGGGAAATTAGAGTCTCCGCCAGTCGACATTAACGGGGTCAAAGAAGATAAATCTTCTTCTTCCCCCTTCGCTGTTGCTCGGGAATTCAATTATCAGGACTATCTTAAAAAAGACGGGATTTATTCTGTTATGGTTTTTCCGCAGATTGAATTGTTGGGCCACAATTTTGGTAATCCTTTAATGAAAACGCTTTTCTCCGTTAAAGATAAATTCAAACAGTCGACGAGCCAATTTATTCCGTTGCCTCAGCAAGGATTTTTAGAAGCTTTAATCTTCGGCGATGAAAACAATCTATCAGCCAGCTGGAAAGAAAAATTAAATCTGACCGGAACCAGGCATATCGCCGCGGTTTCCGGCATGAATATCACCATTATCTCGGCGCTCTTATTAAGTTTTCTCCTGTCTCTTGGTCTTTGGCGGCAACAAGCTTTTTATCTGGCCGTATTTTTATTGGTATTATACATTTTAATGATTGGAGCGCCGGCTTCAGGGGTTCGAGCCGGCGTCATGGGCATTCTATTTTTAACAGCCCAGCATTTTGGCAGAGCATCTTCGGCTTATCGCCTTGTTATTTTTGCCGCCGTTTTTATGCTGGCCTTGAATCCTTTACTTTTAAGACTGGATATTGGTTTTCAGCTTTCTTTCCTGGCCATATTGGGTATTGTTCATCTTCAGCCGCTATTAGTCAATTTACTCAAAAAAGTGCCCGATTTAAAATTTTTTCCTCTCAAAAGCACCCTAGCCACCACTTTGTCAGCTCAAATTTTCACTTTCCCGATATTAATTTATAACTTCGGTTATTTCTCTTTTTTATCCTCCCTGACCAATTTTTTGATTGTGCCGATTTTAGGTCCTTTGACTATTCTTATTTTTATTTTTGGAGTTGCGGCCATGACGATTCCTCCCTTAGGCTATATCATCTCTCTGCCGGTTTGGCTTTCTCTGACTTATTTAACAAGTGTCATTAACTTTTTTTCTAAATTATCTTTTGGTTTTTTGGCGATTTCCCGCATCAATTGGCCCTGGCTGGCAGTTTTCTATTTAATTTTGTTTTTGGCGATTAATTGGTTCGGCCAAAAGCAAAAACTAAAAATTATAAGAATTTAATGATATAATAGATAAAATTGTTATGCTCAACGAATCTTCGATTCGTTTTGATCTTCAATAAATTTTCAATTTATTTCGATGAATAAAGCGTGGGTTATATCGGTTAATATGGGCTATGGTCACCAAAGAACCGCTTTTCCTTTAAAGTATTTGACTCCGACCGGAGAAATTATTAACGCCAATGATTATGCGGGCATTCCGGCTAAAGATCGACAAATTTGGGAAATCACTCGGCATGGTTATGAATTCGTCTCCGACTTTAAAAGGACGCCTCTGATTGGCGATTTGGCTTTTTCTTTTTTTGACCGTTTCCAGAAAATTTTCAGCTTTTATCCGAAAAGAGATTTATCCAAACCAAACTATCAGTTAAAGCAAGTTTTTTCTTTTATTAAAAAGGGATGGGGACGAGATTTGATTGAAAAACTCAAAAATCAAAACTCAAAGCTCAAAACCAATTTACCGCTGATCAGTACGTTTTTTACGCCGGCCTTTATGGCGGAATTTTTTGAGTATCCGGGCGAAATTTTTTGTGTAATCTGCG
Source organism: Parcubacteria group bacterium (assembly GCA_036171555.1). Classification (GTDB taxonomy): domain Bacteria; phylum Patescibacteriota; class Minisyncoccia; order Minisyncoccales; family JAVHRH01; genus JAVHRH01. The sequence goes on from JAVHRH010000036.1 coordinate 8,885, forward strand.
ACGCCGATATTTCTCGTACTTGGGTTTCCTTAAATCCGCGGGAAAGCAAAATTAAATATTTTGTTCCGACTTCTTGGGCGGCGAGCAGATTGAAGCTTTATGGTATCAAAGAGGAAAACATCTTTTTAACCGGTTATCCTTTGCCCTTAGACATTATCGGTGATGAAAATCTGGCGATTTTAAAAAATGATCTAAAAAACCGACTGCTTAACCTTGATCCGCAAAAGCAGTATTTTAAACAATATCAAGATTTAATTGATGGCCGTTTGGGAAGACTCCCCGAAAAATCAAATCATCCTTTAACTTTAATGTTCGCGGTCGGCGGCAGCGGCGTCCAAAAGGAAATTGCGATTAAAATCGTTAAATCTTTGGCCGTTAAAGTCTGGGCGGAAGAAATTAAAGTAATTTTAGTGGCCGGGACCAAAGAGAAAATTAAAAATTATTTTGAGCAAAAATTAGCTAAATTAAAACTAAAAAACAGTTCGAACGTCGAAATTATTTTTGAAAAAAATATCGAAAGTTATTTTCAAAAATTTAACTTAGCCTTAAGAACAACCGACATCTTATGGACTAAACCATCTGAGCTTTCTTTTTATACTGCCCTAGGCTTGCCGATTATTATTGCTCCGACCATTGGTTCGCAGGAAGATTTCAACAAAAAATGGTTATTACGGGTGGGTTCTGGTATACCGCAAGAAAGCCCTACTTTTACTCAACAATGGCTTTTTGATTATTTAGAATCAGGCCGGTTTGCCGAAGCCGCCATGCAAGGTTTTGTTGAAACCGAAAAATTAGGCGCTTTAAAAATTAAAAATATTATTGAAAAATGCTCTGGTTAGCCATTACTGTTTTAGCTTATTTTATTTTAGCCGTTGTTTTTCTGGTGGATAAATATCTTTTGATCAATGCCATTGCCAATCCCAAAGTTTACGCTTTTTTGATAGGCATGGCCGGTTTGTTGGTTATAGTCTTAATCCCGTTTGTTAATTTTTACATCCCTTCGCCTGTCCAGGTCGTTTTAAGTTTCTCAGCCGGCGCTTCTTTTGTTTTGGCTCTTCTTTGGTTTTATAAAGGGTTAAAAGATTTTGCTGTTTCCCAAGTGGTGCCGGTTATCGGCGCTTTTAATCCTTTAATTACCTTCGGACTGATTTATTTGCTCTCTCCAAACAAATGGACGCTGTCTTTTTATGAGATCTTTTCGTTTATTTTATTAATCGGCGGGAGCATTTTGATGACGGTTGAAAAAGAAAAATCAGTCACCAGGCTCAGCTTAAAAATATCTGTTATAGCTTCTTTCTTTTTTGCCTTATCCTTTGTCTTGACCAAATACGTCTATCTGGCGCAACCCTTTTTAAACGGCTTGATTTGGACAAGAATAGGGGGCGCTCTGATGGCCTTGATGCTGTTTGTTATCTGGCCGGAGATTAGGCAGGAAATTTTCAAACAAAAAAATAATTTTGAAAAAAGGCCTTTCGGCATTTTAGTTTTAAATCAAACCGCGGGAGCGGCTGCCGGGCTCTTGCAAAACTGGGCGATAGCTCTGGCTCCTTTAATTTTCCTGGCTTTTATTAACGCCTTGCAGGGCCTGCAATATGTTTTTTTGCTGCTTTTTAGCATTTTCCTGTCGTTTAAATTCCCCCGGATTTTAAAAGAATTTATTTCTAGAAAAATTATTATTCAAAGAGTTGTCGCTATTTTATTAATTGGTTTAGGGTTAATCCTGTTATCCTTTAAATAAGATGAAATTTAAGACGATGTTGGTTATTTTTTTAGTTCTAGCCGCAGTTGTTTTCAGCTATTTTTTCTTAGGTCAGGCTCCTCAAAATCAGCCAATTACCTGGGGCGTTGTCTTTTCTCAAACACAAGCGACCAGTTTGGGCCTAGATTGGCAAAAAACTTATTTAGCCCTGTTGGACGACTTAGGAGTAAAAAACATCAAATTGGCCACTTATTGGGATTTGATTGAAGAGAAAGAAGGCGAATATAATTTTCAGGACTTGGATTGGCAAATCCAACAAGCTAAAAATAAGGGAATAAAAATTATTTTATCGATTGGTATGAAAACTCCTCGCTGGCCCGAATGTCATCTTCCTCAATGGGCAGTAGATTTGGGCAAAGAAAAGCAGCAGGAAGAAATTTCTGTTCTTCTTGAGAAAATCGTTTTAAGATATCAAGATTCGACTTCGATTATTATGTGGCAGGTGGAGAATGAACCATTCTTTCCTTTTGGTGAATGCCCGTGGGTAGATAAAAATTTCTTAAAAAAAGAAATAGCTTTGGTAAAATCGCTCGATAATCAAAAAAGACCAATTGTGATTTCTGACAGCGGCGAAGGTTCTTTTTGGATCAACGCGGCGAGAATGGGAGATGTCGTTGGTACGACTATGTATAAAAAGGTTTGGTTTACCGTTCCCAATTTTCTTAAAAAATACGTGGGGCCGTTGGGTAATTTCGGTTTTTATCTTGATTACCCTTTCCCGGCAGTTTTCTACTGGCGCAAAGCTGAAATTGTCAAAAAATTATTTAATAAAGAAGTAATTTGCGTTGAATTACAAGCCGAACCTTGGGGTAAATTGGTATTAGCTTTATCTCCTGTTTCAGAACAAATTAAAACAATGAATTTAGAACAATTTCAAAAAAACATTACTTTCGCTAAAAAAACCGGCCTGAACAAATTCTATTTATGGGGCGGCGAATGGTGGTATTGGCTGAAAGAAAAACAAAACGATCCGGCTATCTGGAACGAAGCAGCTAAATTGTTTAAAAATTAGTCATGTCAGTCCCTTATTATCTGAAAATCGGTCGAGCCCAAGATCTCCAAAACGGCCGAGAAAGAATTTTCTATCGTTTTCTGGAAATATTGCCGGGAGCCATCACCTGGCTGACTTTATTTTTAGCTTTTCTTTTTTCTTGGCTGAAGCCTGTTTGGACAGCTTATTTTATCATTGGCTTCGTCATCTATTGGCTGGTCAGGACCATTTATTTTTCTTTTCACCTGCAGTCCTGTTATCAAAGGATGCGTCTTAATGAAAAAACTGATTGGCTGGCAAAATTGAAAACATTAACCAGATCGAAAGAAATTTATCAGTTGGTTATTTTGCCGATGTATCAAGAACCGGTTGAAATTATTCGAGATGCTTTTGAATCTTTGGCGAAATCCGACTGGCCCAAAGAAAAAATGATCGTCGTTTTAAGCTGTGAAGAAAAAGGCAACCGATTAGCCGCCGAGAGTGTTAAAAAAGAATTTACCGGCAAGTTTTTTAAATTGTTATTAACTTATCATCCTTTTGGTTTATCCGGTGAGATGGCTGGCAAGGGTTCGAACGAAACCTGGGGGGCGAGAAAAGCCAAAGAAACAATTATTGATTGTCTGAAAATTCCCTACGAGAACATCATCGTTTCTTCTTTGGACGCCGATACGTTAGTTTTTACCAAATATTTCAGTTGCCTGTCTTATTATTATTTAACGGCTAAGAATCCTGCTCAAACCAGCTTTCAGCCCATTCCTCTTTTTATCAATAACATTTGGCAAGCGCCGCCCATTTCCCGGATTTTCGCTTTTTCCGCTTCTTTTTGGGAGATGATGTGCCAGGAAAGGCCGGAAAAGCTTTTGACTTTTTCTTCTCATTCGATGAGCTTCAAAGCCTTGGTTGACGTTGATTTTCGCCAGACCAATGTTGTTTCCGATGATTCACGCATCTTTTGGCAATGTTTTTTGCATTACGACGGTGACTACGAAGTTGTCCCATTATTTTATCCGATTTCCATGGACGCCAATGCGGCTCCCTCTTTCTGGCGAACGATGAAAAACGTTTATTTGCAGCAAAGAAGGTGGGCTTACGGCGTGGGGGATATCGCTTATTTCCTTTTCGGTTTTTCCAAAAACAAAAAGATTCCTTTTTCTAAAAAATTATCATTAGGTTTTACTATTTTTGAAACTCATTGGTCGTGGGCGGCTGTTTCCATTTTAATTTTTTTTCTGGGATGGTTGCCTTTAATTTTAGGCGGAAATAGCTTTGGTCAAAGTTTGTTAGCCTATAATCTTTCCCGTTTTGTCGGCCGCATTTTGACCGTTGGCATGTTAGGTCTTTTAGGCTCAATTTATTTCAGCATTTTATTGTTGCCCCCCAAACCCCTAGAATACGGCCAAAAAAAATATTTTTTCTTTGTTTTAGAATGGTTTTTGTTGCCGATTATTATGATTTTCTTTACCGCTCTGCCGGCTTTGGAGGCTCAGACTCGCTGGATTTTTGGAAAATATCTAGGTTTTTGGCCTACACCTAAAACTAGAAACTAAAAATATGTTATCGATCGTCATCCCGACCTTAAACGAAGAAAAGTACCTGCCTTTGCTGCTTAAGTCAGCCAAGAACCAAGTCCTGCAGGACAAGGTAGAAATAATTGTGGCTGATTCAGGTTCCACTGATAAGACGCAAGAAATAGCTATTTCTTGCGGCTGCCGGGTTTACGTTATTCCCAATGTCTTTTTGCCGGCCAAAGCTAAAAACGGCGGAGCCGAATTCGCTCAAGGTGAGATTATTCTTTTTGTTGACGCAGACGTAATTTTACCGGCCTCATTTTTTAAAAAATCAATTAATGAATTCAATTCAAGGAATTTAGGTGTCGCTTCTTTTTATTTAAGTTCTGATAACAAATTTCATAATTTTCTTTTCAATTTGCTTTATAATCTGCCGGCTAAACTGACACAGCAATTTTTGCCTCAGGCCATGAACGTTATTTTGGTCAAAAGAGATATCCATAAAGATATCGGCGGGTTTGACGAAAAGATCAGGCTGGGGGAAGAATTGGACTATATCAGAAGGGCCAAAAGAATAGGCCGGTTCGGCATTCTTAATTCAGTTAAAGTTTTAGTTTCCACCCGGCGCTTTGCCAACGACGGGTGGTTTATCACCTGGTTGAAATATTTTCTCTGCCAAATTCATATTATATTATGGGGATCGGTTAAATCAGATGTCTTTAGATATAAGTTTAACCATTACCAAAAAAACAAAAAATAGTTTAAAATAACAGTATGGATCTTTACGAAATACCCCAATTTCCATTGCCGAAAATCAATCTGCCTTCTTTCCTGAAAAAGAGGATAGTTTGGCTTTTAGTTTTAGTGATTTTTCTGTCAGCTCTGTTCGGTTTCATCGGCGGAGCGATATCTGGCAGCTATTTCTATTTGGAAGCGAAACAATATCTGGCTAAGTTGAATATCAACTTGCCCGCCGCGACAACAATTCTGAAAGAAGAATATACTCCTCAGACCACTCAAGAAGAAGCGATTATCAACGTAGTTAAGAATTTTTCGCCGGCCGTAGTCAGTATTATTATCACCAAAGACGTACC
>JAVHRH010000037.1:0-13881 GCA_036171555.1 Parcubacteria group bacterium
GCTAAATCATTCTGAGAAAGCAAACCGTCAGCTTTCACGTCGGTACTCGGTTTCTTTAATTCAAAACCGATAGTAGCTGATGAGGAAGCTCCGGTTGGGATATCAGTCTTAACGATAATCGTCTTGTAAGCTGATTTAGCAATGTCAAATAACCCGGTCGCGTCAAGACCAGAGGTGTTGGCGCCGAAAGTTACTACGCCAGAAACCATACCAGCCGGTCCAGAAATCACGTTGCCGTCTGTATCGTACAAAGTGACATTGGAAACGTTAGAATCAGTACCTGCTCCGGTTCCGGTCGCGGTTAACGCAATCTGTGTTATCCTGACACCCTCATAAGAGCCGGCGGTAAATCTAAAGGCAACCATGCTGTCCTGCATCGTACCCAGAACATAAGTCTGAGCTGAAGGACTATACGTGGTATCTTGAGCAATCGTTAAACTGCCCAAAACAATTGACATGGCTGCGCCTTCTTGCGGATAAGTACTATCGGCTGATGCCCAAGAAGCAGCGCCATTATCACCATAAGGATTAATTGAGCCGCCGCTGTTTGTGCCATAGCCGGTCACATCAGCCGCTCTCAGAACTTCCAATTGAATGGTTCTGTTGGCAACACTGATGCTTGTTCCGACATCAACATAAACGGTTAAAATCTTGCTGGAACCAGCCAAAATTTCTAATGGAGCAGCTGTCAAATCAAATGTCACTGCGCCGCTAGTTAAAGTTGACACGGTTGACCCAATTTGAGTTGAACCGTAAAAAAGGCTGATATTGGAAACATCAGAATCTACTGAACTGCCAATTGAGGTCAGTTTTATTGAATTAATTTTGACTCCTTCGGTTGAACTGGCTGTAAACTTGAAAGCCGCGACGGCTTGTTGAGTTCCGCCAGCGATAATTGAACCTGAGGGAGTAACTTGCGCATCTATTTGGAATGGACCAACTGAAATTCCGGCTACAGTCATACCGCTGCTCAAAATCGGGAACGTGCCAGATAGAGCTACTGTTGAAGTAATGTCAGTGGCCGCGTTAATTCCGAATTTTAGCGTATCGCCTTGGGTTGCCCCTGTAGCAATACTTGCTTTAACGGTTAAAACTTTGCAGGAATTAGCTGCAATCACCCAGTTCAAAGATCCAAAAGTGGCTTTGTGGGTGGTTGAGTTTAAAGCTTGAGTCGCACCAATCTGAGTTATCCCATCATAAAGTTTTATGTAGGATGCGTCAGTATCAGCCGCAATTCCGCCTCTTGTTACCACAATCTTGGAAATTGTGTTGGCTTCAGAAGCAGCGCAGAAGTTAATTTTATTAAAAATAACGTCTTGCGCTCCTTTTGCTACTTGAACTGCAACTGGACTATCGGACGCTACTGTAATTGTATTCGCACCGCCAGTTGGTGTGGTGGTGGTCGTCGTTGTCGTCGTCGTAGTAGTGGTTGTGGTGGTACCAACTAAAGTGTTAAGTTTGGCAATGGTTTTTGCTCCAACAAAACCGGTTCCGGCTGTTAAGCCGATAGGAGTTAAAACTTCCGAGGCGTATTTTACCTGGAATTTAACTACCGCCGCTTTAGTTAAAGCGCCAAAGTAGGAAGATTCATTACCAGGAGAACCTACTCCGGAAGCCGCTACTTGAGTGTCAGCTGATTGATTCAAAATTGCTTGTAAGCATTTGACATCATTGCCTGACATAGTTTGCGCTAAACTTCGGGAGAAAGTTATTCCAGAACAAGCTGCGATTGAAGTTCCGCCAGTTGTTCCACCTTGCAAGGTCGATAATTGAGCTTGCAACGAAGACAAGGTAGACAACAAAGAATTGATTTGCGCTTGCAAATCATCTGCGGTTGTAGCTTGAGCTGTTTGTACACCTGCTAATCCACCTGCCCACAAAAAGGTCGCACTAATCGCAATCGTCGCAACAATCTTTTTTAATGTAGACATTTTTAGAATTTTATATTTTTCGTTTAATTTTTTATTTGATTAATATTTCTGTCGCATCGACCTTCGTCCGTGAAACAATAAAAAATCTCACGGATTTTTCGCGATTTTCCAATTTTAATATAATATTATTGGCTCGTCAAATACAATTCCAAAGCGTCTGAATACTTCTTCTCGTAAAAAAGTTGTTTCATTTGAACCAAAACATCAGTTTTTGCCTGACTTAAGGTGCTGTCTCCCAAATCGCTGATTAAGCTTTCGACAATTTTACCCAAAGCGTTTTCCAATTCTTCTGTCCCGCCCACCACCACACCCAATGACTCAATTTTTTGCTTATTTGTTTCTATTTTCTTGGCTCCTTCAACTATTTGTTTGATAGTCGCCGGAGAAGAAGTAGCTATATTAATACTGTTCAAGGCTCTGGCCGCATCCGCAATACTGGCCTGAAATTCGTTAATGCCGGCTGCTAAGTTCTTGGCTGGCGCCCTGTTTAAGTCCTGTAATCGGTCACTGGCAAACTGCAGTTGCAAAGCCGGCTTTTCTTCCTGAGAAACAAAAGCCACCTGGCTCTGGTGGATAATTTTTCTGACCGAATATAACAAATCTCCCGGTAAAGCATTCTTGATTACACCATAACCGAAAACGCCGATAACCACAAAGAAGACGGAAAGACCAACTAAAACCGGCTTAAAATAAGGCAAAAACGCCTCAAAAATAGATCTTTTAGCCGGCGCATCTCCTAAAATCCGGCTTTTAGCTAAAACAACCCATTCTTGGTTGGGTTTGATCTCGCGCAGTTGTCTTAAGCTCGCGATAAGGTCTTTTTCTTGTAGCACCGAGTTTCTATTCATAAAAACGAGGTCTAAGAAGAGAGCAGGGCTCTCTTCGCTTATATAATTATGACGTAAAATGACTGCTTTTATTACATACCGAGCCCGTCCTGGGCGGGCGAAGGTCGAAAAGAGGATTTATCCTCTTTGAGTTAAGCTGTATGATGTTCAATTTCGCTTCTTAAGGCCTTTAAGGCGCGGGATAAGGTTACCCGGGTTGTCTCTTCTGTTTTATTCATCATTTTAGCCACTTCTGAGATAGGCCGGTCATCTAAATAACGCCAGATAATCGCGTTCTGGTAATCTTCTTTGATATTGGCCAAGGCCACTTTAACTTGGTTTAAGTCTGAGTTAAAAAAAGATTTTTCTTCTAAGCTCGGACTCGGGTCGGCCACAGGTAAAAATTCGGGTGAAACAACCTTTGTCCGACTCTTTGTCCGATAATGGTCAACTACTAAATTATGAGCAATCCGATATAAAAAAGCTTGCGGGTTATCAATAACCTGATTGCTTTTAAAGCTTTCCCAGCCCTTAAGAAAAGTTTCCGAACACAAGTCCTGGGCAATTTCTTCGGAACTTACTTTCAAATAAACAAAACGATATATCTTGTTAATATATTTGTCGTAGATTTGACTAAATTCTTTACGTTTATCTTTCATTTCAATAAAGCTACACAAGGTAGGACAAACGTCCTACCTATATATATGTATGTCCTACCTAAGATTGAACTGTTTTTATCTTATAAAAAGTTTCGTTTCTCTCGCCTATCCTTTCCAGAACACCGGTATTGGTCATTTTTTCAAAATCTCTCCTTAATGTCCGCTTGCTTACCTCCGGAAATAATTGTTTAATCTGCCAAACCTGTCCCTGGCCGTTTTCCTTCAGAAAAGACAATATCTTTTCCTGTCTGTCGTTTTTTTCCGAAACCATCTGATTTGACAAGGCCATTGAAGATTCCGGCATGGCTATTTGAGGTTCATTCTCAAACATAATTGGTTTGTCTGCCAGGCTATTTTTTTGACTTAATTCTCCCCTTAAATTAGCATATTCTCGCTGTATTGCCAAGATATCTGATGGACTTACCCAATTCTGGATTAAGGCCACTTCAAAAAAATTATCCAAAATCTCCCAATCTTTCTCATTGGGATTGGCTAAAATGTTATCGGCTGCTTCGCGCATTTTATATCGCAACGGCTCTTTCTTGGGGAAAAACAAAGTCAGCCGATAAATCTCATTCGTTAATTTGATTAAAAAACCTCTGTCTGTCATAGACGTTTTTTAAATATAACAGAAATGGGCAATTTTAGCAATAAAAAGACGGGTCTTTGTGGCCCGTCGCGGAGCTTGCTTATCGTCTCATCTTAAAGACCTGATCGTCACATCCTCGCCGATCTGCTTGCCGCAGATCCGGCAGAAATACTGCGTCCCGGCTGAACCGCTCAAAGGACGGATATTGTTGAAGCCTTCCTCTCTCGGCTGGCCTTTTACCCAGCCGCAAGTATCGGTTTCTGCCTTTCTTTCGTACGACGAATGGCACAGGTAGGCCATGTCAATCACCAAGGGACCAGCCAAGGTTGATTCTTTCACCGTGGCGATCGTGAAATCGCCCATCCCCTTGCTTCCTTTCTCTTCGACAAAAGGCAAGCCACTCGCGGATTTAAGCTCCGCTAAAGTGGCGGCGGTTATTCCCTGGGCCCTGGCAAGTCCTCTCAAATACTCTATTCTTTCCTTGATAATCGCGTCCGTTCGTTCATTAAATTTCGCCAACTCTTTCTTTTCTTTTGGCGTCAAGGTCAATTCAGGATTTACTAGACCGAAAATTCCTCTCATAGTATTAACCTCCTTGTTTTGTCAAACCTATCTATTTTGAGAGTAAAATAATAATCATGAAATGTCAACAGAAAAAGCAAGAGCTAAAAAAATGCCGCTCTTGGGAAGTAAACTTCCAAAGAGCGGCTGTCTCGAAAAAGCTATAATAGGCTACTCTCGCCGTGGGCCATGGCCAATAATTCGATGGCGCTGCAATGCTGGCCATCCTTACAAACGCTTTCTTGGCTTCGTCGCGGCAAGTTCCGAAGAAACGCGCCCTCGGCTGTTTCTTCGAAATCGCTGATTATCTTTCGGGCTATCACCGAATTAGCCTTTATGAGCCGGAGCACTTGTCCGACGCCATCGGGATTCAGTCTGCATAGCCGACACAGATGAGATATCTTCCGGCTATCTTTCTGTTGGGCGACTGATATCAGCCATCGCACCGCCTCGTTCTCGTTCTGCTTCAGCAAGCTTCTAAACCAAGCGCCTATTCGCTTGTCACCATGGCGAAGCTGCTTCCTTCTGTTTCTCTTAGTCCTGATGCTGCCAGTATCCACTTGTTAAAGTCCTTCTTACTAAACCTACTAACCTAATTTTTTAATCTACTACAAAAATCTAAAAAAAGTCAAGGGCTCGAACTATTTTTCTTGTACATTGCTTAGGCAAAGAGAATAAATTCTCTTTTTCACCTTCGCTGCGGCTCGGGTAATTGAGTATTTTTCCGTATCTAAAACCAAATCAGCGAATTTTTTGGTCGGCTCAATATACTTTTTATGCATCGGCAAAAGAATTTTCTCAATATATTCGGCGTTCTTAAACTTAGTCCGTCTTTGCACGCGGGTTTTTTCTCCGGCTGTCAGAAAAATACTAAAATCTAAAAGATGACGGACCGCCGGCTTATAAAACAACAGGTAACCTTCAGCAATAATGATTTTGGCAGGCCGGAGAACTAATTTTTTAACTTTTTTAAGTTCTTTTTGCTCGCGGGATTTCACAATTATTGAATGGCCGTTTTTAAGCGAATTTAAATCGCGCAGCATTTTATCCCAATTGACTGATTTCGGATGGTCCCAATTTTCCATCCCGTGTGTTCTGGGCAGGCCGCCTTCAAATTTTTGGTAATTGTCAACGTAAAAAACCTCGGCTTCCCTACCGAAATATTTTTTAAGTTCCCTCGCCAAAGTTGTTTTTCCGGTTGCTGACCCCCCGGCAATGCCGATGAAAAATGGCTTCATCTTAATTTATTTTACCAAAAATCAGACACCGAGTCTTGCCGTAGTCGGGATTCGATTTTAAAATTATTTTTAGAATTATTCCCTCACAAGTTGATACAAAAAACCCACGATCGTGGGTTTTTTGTATCAACTTTTAGAAGGGTAAATCTAACTTTAATATGGGCAGCAGCCGCACTCCACGCTCGTTCCTAGCTCTGCCAAAGCGCTACAACTCGTCGTTCCATACGGCCAATAAATATCGCACTTCTCGTTATTACTGAAAGTATTGTTTTCCAAAACTGGAATTACATCCCCCTCAATTTTCAGGCCTATTCTATTGTTCGAAAAATTGGAATTTTTCACCGTGGAACTGCTGTTTTCTAAATGAAGGCAAATGGCGTTGGGATTATTACTGCAATCAATATTCTCAAATTCCGCCTTGCTTTCTTTGATCCAAATTGTTCCACCATAATAATCAGGCGGATATCTGCCGCCGCGGCTGACACTGGCATTGGTTATTTTCGAATCAGTACTGGAAGCTGAAAAATAAATTTTTCGCCAAGTAGTCTGTCCGGCATAACCGTCAAAAATAATCTGATTGCCAGCCGTGCCTTCAGCCAGAAACGTTCCATTTATCTCCAAGCTGCTGCCACTACCAAACTCTACTTTAACTCCCGGTTCAATCTGAAAAGTTGCGCCAAAAACTACGGTCGCGGTCGATCCTGATGTCGGCCGGCCTATCAAATAAGGCAACTCGTTTGGCTGCCAAATCGTATCGCGAGAAATACCGCCCGAAAAAATAATCCTGTTAACCGAATTGCTGTTGTTCTGACTTTGGTTGCCGCTTAAAACCGGCGAATCGCCCGCTATCCAAATCGGATACCGATTTTCTTCAAAATTATTATTTTCAATGTCAGCTATGCCGGCTGTTTGAACATAAATACCGTATTCATGTCCCTGGATCAAGCCGCAGTTTAAAACTGTGGGATTACCATCAATAATATTAACTCCGATAATATATTCTCCTTCCAGGCTGATGCCCGGCCCCAAAAAATCAGTTGCTTCTATTGTTGAGCTGGAATTAATCAATTTAATGCCTTGAAAAGGATAATTTTTAACAGTTGAATTTTTAAGAAAAATTGAACTGGCGTCCACCATAATCGCCGGCCGCGAAGTATCGCGCTTGCCGGCATAGCTTATCTCAGCCCAATTTATTTCGGAATCAGTACTGGAAGCTGAAAAGTTAATTCCCGCCCATTGGTTAGCCGTATTTGAAGCCGTGAAAACAATTTTTTTATCCTCCAATCCTCGTGCCTTTAAAGTACCGTCGGCTTGCAGATAACCCCAGTCAGAACTAAATTTTATGCTTACTCCAGGTTCAACAAATAAAGTTTTAGCATAAGGTATGCCCAAAACTCCGGCTGCAATATAGGGACTGCCCAAATAAGTTAAAGTCAGTTCGTTAAATTCATCAAAAGGTAAATCCGTAAATAAACTAGTTTCAGTTTTAGAAACTGAATTTTGCGCTCTGGGAGTACCATTAATCTTATTACCATTAGCATCTAGACCATTTCGCATGATCAGATTATTGCTCACCCAATTAGTTGAAGTAGCCGTTGAGGTCGAACTAATTCTTTCCATCGAAATATAAGCTGGAGTAGTAGTACCCGCAAACCAGCCAGCCGAACAACCAACCACATCAATCAAAGTATTGCTGGCATCTCTTAACTCTAATTTTTCGCCGCTGTTGGATAAACCATGCCCGAAAGAACCCTTCCAATCGGCTGGTATATCTTTAACCGTATTATCATCTTCGCTTCTTTCTATCAGGAAATAACCGTTTGCCAAAATACTGGAAGTGGAAAAAACAATTGAATGAGTACTTGTACCGTGACTCCAACCAAGAATCCAACCGGTTAAATCAATTTCATCTGAAGTATTATTGTAAAGTTCAAGCCATTCGTCGCTGCTTTCAGCTTTCGTCCCCGCCCAAGCAATTTCATTAATCGCCACCGCTAAATTTGGGGTTTCTTCTGGCAATTCTTCTTCTGTAGACGACGCATTTTCCGTGGATGATGCGCTTGAGTTTAAAGCGACACTCTGATTCAAAGCGCCCGGCGTCGGACTTTGAATCTCAAAATCTTGATAGTTATTATCAGTATCAAGATAAGTTTCCGTAGTCGTAGACCATTTTCGGCCAATACTTTGGCCGGCTGGTGGATTAGTGGTTGTCGCTGTTTCAAAATCAGCAGCTTGGCCCCAACCGACTTTATCCGTGATATCGCCATCCGGATTTTTAATGACTAAAGTGTTATCTTCGGTTAAGGGATAAGTTGTAGTGGCTTGAGCTAAAAAACTTGAGGAAGCGTTGGCCACTAAAAAGTAATTTTTCGCTTGAATAATTTTACCGGAAAATAAAATTTTTGGTGCATAAGAAGAAAAACTGGTAGCGTTTTCGGTTTTTCTCTGAAGATACCAATCGGTTAAATTAATATCCTCGGTATTAGGATTATAAAGTTCAACAAAATCTTCTTTAGCGCTACTGGTACCGTTAATTTGGATTTCATTTATTAAAATTTTGGGGTATGAAGACGAAACGACTGACGATGGTACGTTGAGTGGCGGCGGCGCACCACCATCACCTCCGCCAGTAAAGACTATCAATCCAACACTGTTTTCGTTTTTCGGCGTACCGCCAATATTTTGGCTTGTCTGCCAACTCAAATCAAACCTCCTTTCCATCGTTCTTTTGGAGGAATTATCGCCTGCCGGCCAATCGGGGCTAGCTAAAACTTCATCTTGCAACTGGCAATTATTATCAAAAAGATATAACGCTTCGTCGCTATTACTCAAGCTACCGGTATAAATTAAATCGGCCGCTATACCCGGCACCGTATTATCATCCGTTCTCTCTAAAAGATAAAAACCGTTATTAAGGAGCTCGGCTCCTTTGGGAAAGATTATTTTGATTTTTTGGTCTTTATTAATAATTTGCCAGCCGGTTAAATCGATTGGCTGACCAGAAATATTTTTTAATTCAATCCATTCATCGTTGGCTGAATTTATCCCGCCCATCCAGGCAATTTCGTTAAAAATTATTTTATTTCTAGTTGCTTCGCCGGTTTTCTGGCATAAATTTATTGTTGTTTTCTCTAAGGTTACTGGTTTTAAATTTTCCTCTATTGGCCTTTCTTCTATCAGCTTTTTCTCTATTTCTTCTTTAACTATCTGTTCGTCTTTAACCTCTTTGTTTTCAAGCTTAATTGTCTCTGTTTTACTTGTTTCAACTCCAACCATTTCGTTTGTCTCCTGGCTAATAACGTCAATTTTTTCCGAGATATCGTCAATCATTTCCTGCGCATCAGCTAAAGATAACTGTTGATTATCCGTGTTTTCGGCTGGAACCACTGGCGCTACATTTTCTTGTTCTACAGTATTAATAATATCGCTTTCAACTAATTGGCTGGTTTCGATTATGCCAGCTGGAGAAAAGGGATTGAAATCAGCTATGGCTTTTTTAATTTTTGTCCAAAGCCCGGTTAAATCAATTGTTTTACCGGTTACTTTGGTAATAATAACTTCCACGCCTTTAATATTTTCTTCTATCGGTTTTAATAGATACTTTTCCCATAAACTGATTGGTTTTATCCCCAAATCCGGTACGTCTTTGGGAAAATCAATATTTATATTCAATCTGCCTGCCAATTGAAAATTAATTAACGACCCAGTAATATCCACAACGAAGGGTGGCAATCTATGTTCTAGTTCAGTATACATATCTCCTTTATTCGCTGGAATTTCAAGATAATTGGGTGAATAAAACCTGATTGAAACCTGGCCGATTTTATCAGTGGTTGGCTTGTAGATAACCAGGTATTGAATTAAAACGGTTGCTTTGCCACCCTTTTGTAAATCGTATTTAAATTCAATTGCTCCCGGCGTTACCTTGATATCATCAGCAAACAATTTTCCCATACCATAAGCAATCGCTTGCTGAACGCTCAATTTTTCCAGCTCATTTAAAATAGCATCAGACCCGCCGCTCAAAAAGATTTTTCCCACCTTAATCGAATTCGCAATAATATCTCGAGTTATATCTAATGGGGCCTCAACCAAAAGATGATTTAATGTCTGTATTTGAACAACTTTTTTCATAATAATAGACACTGCCATTCGTTCAGTATTGGCTGAACCATTACTTACCTGATCTAACCAACCAGAATAGAATATGTTAATTAAAGATTGAACTAATTCATTTACTTTATCCTCAGGCAATTCCAAATACTTGCCGATTTGTTTGATGTTGACATCGCTAATTGCTTCGGCTGAACAATTCTTTGCTAAAACCAAAAACCCCACCAGAAAAAACAGCAGAAAACAACCAAAAAGTATTTTATAAGAAGATTTCGTAGTTATTTTATAGAAACTGTTTCCAAAAATTGTTCAAATTCCTTATCACAAATATCTGAAAATAATGTGCCCTCAAAAGTATAAACCCCATTTTCCGTCGGTATATCGACGGTTATATATCTACCATTAGTATTACTTAAAATGATCGTCTTCTTTAATGAATCTCTACCATTAATTGAAATTACCTCTAATCCATTTTCCTGCATGTTTTTTTGCTCTTGAGGACTCGCAGTTTTATAAGAATCTATGGCCTCTACTATTTCTTCTGCGCCCTTAACCGCATACATGATAAATCCTTTACTATATTCTTCTACCCTCCTTTTTTGAAGTCTACTAATTTCCATTTTAATTAAGCACCCTTTTGCTGGATAAAAGGCGAAGTCTTGAGAATATAAAATTACATTTTTGTTTGACTGCGAACCTGTCTCATCAACTCCAATTTCTGACTTCCAGTCTATTGGAATTTTTACCTCTAAACCATCTTTTTCATCTATAATAAATTTACCAAACGAATTCTCTAGTATGTTATAATCTTTAGATGAAGCAGTCATCTTCTCTGTTTTTCTATTCTCTAAGAAGTTATCTATTGCCGGTCCTTTCCACCAAAAAAATAATCCTCCCGCAACGCAGAGGACTAAAAAAACCGCCAACGAAACAATTATCTTTTTTTTCATAGTTTTATTATGCCCTCGCTCGTCCCGCTTTCAGCGGGACTTCGCTCGGACAAATAGTTTTTTTATCATATCATTAAAGCAAATAATCGTTCCTGTGGAAAACTTTTAAAGCACCGAAAAACTGCTTAAAAATATTAAAATAAAGGTTGATACAAAAAACCCACGATCGTGGGTTTTTTGTATCAAATTATGAGGAAATAATTAACTTAATGGCTAATCGGACAATTTGAAGATCTGTTTTAAGTGAAGTTCATTATCTATTGTGTCTAAAACTCCGAAACGGACATATTTTCTCAAATCAAAAAACTCAATAATAAAATCTATTTCGTTTTGGCACTCGTAAGGAATTATGAAAGCGCTCTTTTGTATTTCATAAAAACCCATGTCTTTTAATTTTTCCCTTAAAGCGTCCCGGCCTATCCTTATCTTTTCCGGTATGTCGAAAATCACAATTCTCCATTTACGATCCCATTTTTTGTTTTCGATTTTCATTTCCTGAAAATGGTAAGTCAGGGCTTTAATTTTCCCCTTGTCGGTCAACCTGAAAGTATAAGAACCATCCGGATTATTTTTCCGTTCAATCAACTGAGAACGGTAAAGTTTTTTAATTTCTTCCTTCAGTTGATTTTCCCCGATATTTTTCCATTCTTTTACCGCGCTTTTTAAAATTTTCAATTGGCGGTAGGGATGGTAGGTAAGACCCAAAGTTATACCCGAGAATAAAAGCAATAATATTTTCTGTTTAATAGCCGACATAATTTATAATCGTTTATGCTATATTCCATTATATAAAGTTGATACGAAAAATCAACGATCGTGGGAAAATTGTATCAACTTAAGCACAAAAACTGTAAAAACTGATAAAGCAAAAAAAGAGGGGGTCAAGTCAAGTTATACTAAAACTTGACTTGACCCCCATAATGTTACCGCGGTCGCGCAATCCTTTCTCAGGTGCCTGTTAGCTCCATTTTTGCACGGCGAGCATTCCGCTGAAAAACCATCATCGCGTCGGTTCAGCCATTATTCAAGATGATGGCTCTCAAAAAGAGGATGTTACCCTCTCTTGCCGCACTTGCCCCTGGCAAAACGAGGGATTATCGGGCCTCGGGTTGCCGACGCAGGTGATTTAGCAATGCCCGTGCTCCTCATGGTAGTCGCCGGGGCGGGCGATAACGGTAGTCCTCGCGGTCGCTGTAAAGGTATCATGTTGCCGCTGAAGGAAAAACACTGCAAAATGCCGTTTCATCTCCTTGCTCCCGGTTTCAATGATTTGATCATAATCTACTTGTGCTTTCGCAACTTTTATGGAATTCTCTGGCTCGACTATTCCAGCAAAACTCCCAAGAAAGCTTCGGTTGTCACAACAAACAGAAGAAGCTGCGAAAGCTTAATCAAGCCATATATGAACTCACTTGTCACCTCCTTTTTGCACCAATACTATCTTCCTTCCAATCCACGGTTTAGCGCCATGGACGCTATATTGTCAAAGAATGTTTTTTTAATCTAGCATAAATAAGAATAACGTCAAACAAAAAATCTAATGGCCGAAGTACTGAAAAAGAACGGATAAAAAAGCAACCCAAGCGATAATAACAAAGGTAAGCTGCAGCATAAAAACTACATCCCGATGAATGTTTTGATTACATCTACCGGAATAGCGATTATTTTTCCGTTATCATTAATTGTGTTTATGCCTAAAGCTTCTCCTTGAATATTAAAAAGAATGCTACCGGCTAAGCTTTTATCCCCAGAGATATTGGTTTGAATTAAATCAGCATTAAAACTACTGACAATCCCCTCGTCAACGGCTGCGCCGACGAGAAAAACTCTTTCACCTAAAACCGTTTTGGTCACATCGGCGAAGGTGATGCTGGGCAGATTAGTTTTTTCAACTTTAATTAAAGCTAAATTGGTTTTTAAGTCTCTTTTCAAAATTTGGAAGTTCGCAGGCACCCCTCCAATAAAAAAACTGAAACTAGCCGAACCCTGCGGCACCAAATCGGCCAGAGTCACGATCAAACCATCAGCGGTCACAATCAGGCCGCCGCCCACCAGAATTTCGCCATCTTTGGTTTGCGTTTTAACGCCAATAACCGTGCCAGCTACCTTACCGATGGCATCCGTTAAGGCGGTGTTTTCCTGAATTATGGTTTGCTTCTTTTCAGTGATATAAACCGGTTTTTGCTCTAAGTTATACTGATAAAAAAGCGGCCTCTCAATAAGATATGGCCACAAAATCTGTTGGGAAAAAATGCCGCCAACCATGCCAGCGAAAAAAAATAAGATAACTTTAAAGGTATTTCTTAGCATTATTTATTAGTTAAAACTTTTTCGGTTTTGGCAGGTTTTACGAATTGTTTGATGGTGCGGAAAACGATCTTATCTGCTTCGGCGTCAACTGTAACTCTTTCTTTTTCCATAATTTCACCCGAAACAATTTTTAAAGCTAAAGGATCCAAAACCATTTTTTGAATCACTCTTTTCAGGGGTCTGGCGCCCAAATTCTGGTCAAAACCTCTTTCAACTAAAATTTCTTTGACTTTTTCGGTAATCGCAATATCAATATTTTTTTGTGATAAACGATTGATAACTTTGGCTAGCTCTAAATCAACTATTTTTTTAATTTCCGGTTTTTGTAAAAAATTAAAGATGATAATTTCATCAATCCTGTTTAAAAATTCGGGCCGGAAGTTTTCCTTTAAAGAATTCATGACTTTGTCTTTTAAAGTTTCTTTTTGCGATTTGATTTCGTCGCCGGTGATAAAGCCCAAAGCCGCTTCTTTGGCGATAATATCCGAACCGACATTAGAAGTCATAATTAAAATAGCGTTTTTAAAGCTGGCGACCCTGCCTTTAGCGTCGGTAAGCCTGCCATCTTCTAGAATCTGCAAGAGAATATTAAAAACTTTAGGATGGGCTTTTTCAATTTCATCCAAAAGCACCACGCTATAAGGCCTTCTTCTGATTTTATCAGTCAGCTGGCCGCCTTCTTCATAACCCACATAACCCGGGG